>JADJJZ010000002.1 GCA_016706255.1 Bacteroidota bacterium
TAACATTCAAATTTGTTAGTGCTTTATTTAATTTTTCTCTGGTCGGCAAAAACCGATTTACTAAATACCGCATTTGCCCATGCTTTGTAATTATTTTTATATTTAATTAATTCATTTTTAAAATAATCAGATTGTAACGACGTCCACATATTCAGCATAGAGTTTTAGCATCGTAGCAAATATTTCTTTATCAATACGTGCATCATATTTTGATAAAACCATTTGCGTTTGACAATAATGTTGTTGCTTCTTTTTTACATCTTCATCAGTTACGGTGTCTGTTGCCCAGCAAGTTTGCAACTTTTATAATTACTTGAAAAGTTGAGTAATTCTACGCCATAAAATGCTTCGGTAGTATAATCGATGAGTTCAGCATATTTTTTATAATCGGTATAAGCAGATTCATTTCGCTTAATAAATTGGGTGTAATTTTACCTTCATGTGTATTTGCCCATTGCTGAAAACGTTTTTCATAAGTTTGTTTTTCGGTAACAGCATCATTTAATTTTAATCCAATCATTTCGCCTTTCCATTTTTTATAGGCATTGGCTAAACCACGAACTTTTGATGCATATTTAAGTGTAACAGTATCGTTGCCTACCATATATTTATTAATAATTTCCAGTCGCTGGTCACGGCAATTAATTCGGTTCGGATTGGTTGTATTTATGGTAAGGTCAACAGCATAAGATGTTAAATATTCTTGTGTTCTTCCCAGGAAAACCATATACCATTGTAAAATCATTTTCCTTACATCTTTTAATGAAATAGGAATGCATATCTAGGTTTAAAGGAACATTATTAGCATCATAATTTGCGGTTTATTATCTGCACCTGCATATATTCTAAACATACTGAAATCGCCTGTATGTCGCGGCCAAACCCAGTTATCTGTCTCGCCCCAAAATTGCCACTTGAAGGCGGCGCACCAACTAACCTAATATCTTTAAACGTTTCAGTCAGGAATAAATAAAATTCATTACCATAAAAATGCGCGCAGTTGCTTCGTAATGTGTGCCTTTTTATATTGTTTTTCAAGTTCACGATAGTTGTTTGATATAGCATTTCTTGTTGCTTCATCCAACATTATTATTTAAATAAGGAATAATACTATCTGTTACATTAAACATGCTGATAATAAATGTAACGGTAAGTCCCGGGCCGGAATTTCTTCGTCTTTATTTTTGCCCAAATCCGTCACGCAAATAATTATTTTCAAGTGAGCTCAGATTATTTATCGATGAAAATCCGCAGTGATGATTGGTTACAATTAAACCTTCATTTGAAATAACCGCACCAGTACATCCACCCCCAAATAACACAACTGCATCTTTCATGCTGCTTTTGTTCACGGAATAAATGTCCTCTGCGGTTAGCTTAAAACCATTTGCCCGCATATCGTCAATATTGAGTTGTTCCAGTAAAATAGGGAGCCACATACCTTCATCTGCCCTTAAACCAAAACTCGAAAGCAACAATAAACCGGCAATAAAAAATTGTTTCATCAGTAAGTATTTTATTTAAAAATGAATGTCAATTGTTGCGAAGATATTAAAGCGTCACCGAAAAAAATGTGATAGTTTGTTAAAATGTGAGAATCCTTGGGTTTAAGGCATTTCGCCTTGTAATAATGTAAAAGGACAATGCTTTCCCCACTAATTTCTTACCTAAAAACCGCTCAGAATTTCAATTTTATTTAATTTTAGGTAAAATTCCACCATGAACACATAATTACCACCTGCTTCTGCTGCGATTTCTGCAGGGCTGCTGTTTAGTCAAACCGCCACCGATCAAAAAAGGTTTGGCCGGCAATGGAAAATTCACCTAACTATTATGATGTAAAGCCGGTTTACGGAATATATCCACAACCTCGGAAATGGAAAGCGAATTGTTGGGTATCGAAGCAGAATCCGATGACTTAGGGCGAAATATATGCGTTGGGATTACCTCATGCAATCGAGAGTGAGTCCAAATGGCGAATACCCTAGCCGGGGAGTTATTTTTCGCGAGTTTGATGCCGCAAAAGTCACCCGACTCCCGCTAACTACGGTAATCGCAGGAAACTGGGAGCCTGTAGGTGATGCAGAAGTGCCCAACGTCCGGAGGTGCTGTTGGTCGCATTAATGTGGTGGTTTTTGACCCGATGGATGCAAATACAATTTACGCCGCAGTGCAGACGGCGGATATGGCACACCTGACTTAGGCGTACCTGGATGCCACTGAGTGATAATATACCTGTAACGCCGCGAATTGCCGATATTGCTATTGATCCGACCAACAACGATGTCATTTATATTTGCAACAGGTGATGGTTATGGCTGTGAAGCAACCTGGTATCCTGATCAGGATTTTTGGGTGGATTGTATTCCGGAGGTGTATTTAAATCTGTTGACCATGGAGCGACCTGGCTGCCAACGGATTAAGTTATTTACAAGAAGACAAAATTATTATTCAAGAAATTATTGATTCATCCGGATAATACCGCCGTTTTACTTGCCACCAGAGCAGGAATTTATCGCACGGATAATGGTGGTGACACATGGACTCTGGTTGAATCTGCATATTGTTACGATATGGCATTTAATGGTGCCGATCCAAATATTATTTATGCTGTTGGCGATAAAGATTTTTGGCTTCTTTAGATGCAGGTTTAACATGGACTGTTGAAGCAAACGATTTAATCGATGTTGATTCAAGAATGTCGATTGAAACCACTCCGGATGATCCTGATGTTATTTATATTTTCGGACCGGATAGTGAAATTAAAAGTATTAATGGTGGAATACCTGGATCAATTGAAGTATTCGGTTATCTCATTACCTATTATGGTTACTGGGATACAGCATTGGGCGTTTCACCTTTTAAATGCAAATTTGGTGTTTTCGGTGGTGTGGAAATTGTTCGTTCAACAAATGGCGCTTCTTCATGGTCGTTAATTTCTACCTAGGCGGATATGGAGATGATAATTATGTGCATTCAGATACAAGGATTTTTATTTGATCCAACAAATGTAAATGTCATTTATACCATCTCAGATAGTGGATTTATAAAACCACGGATAAAGGAGCAACATGGACAAATATCAGCGCGGTTTGCGCATTGCTCAAATTTATCGCGTTGCATCGTCAACTCTACATCCGATTATGTTTTATTCGGATATCAGATTGCGGGACTATATTATGGGATGGCTCATCGTGGGATCGTGTGCAGAGTGGTGATGGAATGGATGGATGATTATTCCAACGACAATCGTTTATATGCATCATATCCTATGGAAAATTAACACGTTCTACAAATTTTGGAGATACGTGGACCTACTTAATTAATCCCGGAGAAGGAGGTTGGTTAACACCTTATGAAATGGATCCTGTTAATCATTTAATCATGTATTATGGAACAGAAACGGCATCATAAAAAATCGGATGATGGTGGCAGTTCATGGGACGACCATTCAACAACTTTGGGTGGAACCGTTACAGATATTATTGTAGCACCTTCTAATACCAATTATGGGTATGCTTCTGCATTTCAAAATGTTTGTCAGCTCGTTTGATGGCGGAATAAACTGGACCAATATAACAGCAGGTTTGCCAACTGCGGAATTTGTTTTAATTATATGGCAGTTAGTGACATCGACCCTGCTCTGATTTGGGTTGCCTAAAGTGGTTACAGTGATGGTAATAAAGTGTATTTTTCAAATGATGCAGGTAATACCTGGACAAATATTTCAGGAACATTACCAAACGTTCCTGTAAATACTATTTTATTTGAAAAAAATTCTACTTCTAACAGATTATATATCGGAACTGATTTTGGTGTGTTTACAAAAGATGATGATGAAGCCGACTGGCAGGCATTTATGTCGGGCTTACCAAATGTGATGGTGCATGAATTAACGTTAAATCCTACCAACAGTAAAATTTATGCTGCAACGTACGGTCGCGGTGTATGGATGTCTGATTATTATGATGTAACAGCACCAACATTATCAATAACTGTTGCCGATTTATCATTATATCCGGGTGAAACATTAAATGTTTCGTATTCAGCTTTTTGGTGAATATTTACCGATAATATTTATACAGTGGAATTAAGTGATGCAACAGGTGCATTTATTACACCAACAATAATAGGCAGTTTTATTTCAACCGATTTAACCGGCGTTATCAGTTGCGTAATTCCTGCTGAAACAATAAATGGAACAGTTTATAGAATGCGCGTAAAAAGTAGTTCACCCGTTGTAATGAGTATTGACAATGGCAGTGATATTAGTATTATTTGCGATAAACCTTCATTGCCTGTAACAGCAATAGTGACTGCCACTTCAGCCAATTTGCAATGGAGTGGTTCAGCATGCAGAAGCGTATGAAGTGCAATATAAACCAATACTTGATGCAACATGGTTAATAACAACAACAACTTCAACATTTACAACAGTAATAGGTTTAACACCTGCAACCAATTATGAATGGACAGTTAAAACAATTTGTTCTGAATTGCCCTATGTTACAACTGAAAATGCAGATACTATAACATTTATTACTGCAACAAATAGTGGTATTTTACCGTTAGGATTATCATCATTATTAATTTCACCAAATCCACTTACCAGTCAAAGTAATCTTGAATTTGAATTACAAATCCGTAGTGTTACAAATTACTTTAGTAGATATTTCGGTAAAGCAATACGCAACATTTTAATGGCAATTTAAATGCGGTCCACATCAATTTATAATTGAAAAAACGATTTGAGTGCAGGTATATATTCCATTAATTTTAAATCGGATAATGCAGTTTATGCTGTTCCTTTAATAATTGAGTAATCGGAGCAGATTTGTAAACTATATTCGTTTTCGGCTGTTTTAGTGAAAATTTGTGGCCTGAGATCCTGTTAATAACTATTGGGCAACTCTTTAACATTTGTTCAGAAATATGTCATTTTGGAACGACATACTTTCTAAACCCGTTTTTTCAGATTAACTTTAGTAAAATTTTTATATTTCAAACATGAAAAAATCTATTCCTTACTCCTCACCCTTGCTACCACACAGTTTCTCTTTGCTCAGGCACCGCCTCAGGTGAAGAAAGACAAACCTGGATTACAAAATTCACCTAACTATTACACCGTTCGAAAAACTACCTCAACTACCTGAATTCGTTGGAGGTGGAGTGGTTTGTTGGGACTGGAAATTGAATCTGACGACTTGCGTTCCAAGTTCAATCGCTGGGATTATATATGATGAAAACCCGTGTTGATGAAAATGGTAACTACCCGTTACCTGGTATTTTATTTAAGGAATATGACAATTATCTCAAGACACATCCTTCAGGATTTGCTGCAGGTGAAAGAGCGGCAAACTGGACACCGGTTGGAACTGCCGAAGTGCCCGGATCCGGCGGGGGAGTAGGTCGCGTGAATGTGATTATGATTGACCCTGTTGACGAAAATACCCTTTATGCAGGAACTGCAGGCGGCGGTTTATGGCGTTCACCTGACTTTGGTGGAACATGGGTGCCACTTACCGATAATATTCCGTAACCCGGCATTGCCGACGTTGCCGTAGACCCGACAAACAATGATATCATTTATATCGCAACAGGTGATGGTTACGGTTATGAAGCTACCTGGCAAGCGGATCAGGATTTTTGGGGCGGTGTTTACTCCGCGGCGTTTGGAAATCTGTGGATGGCGGTTTAACCTGGTTACCTACCGGTTTGAGTTATATACAATCTGACCTGTTAATCATACAACGTTTAATTGTGCATCCTGAAAACACCAATATATTATTGGCTGCTACAAGAGATGGCATTTTCAGAACTACCGATGGGGGAGATACCTGGTCAAGTGTATCTGCAGCACATTGTTACGATTTTGCATTTAAAACAACAGATAATAATACAATTTATGCTGTCGGCGACAGAGATGTTTTGGTTTCAGACATAACAGAGTCAACATGGACTGTTTTGGAAGATAATCTTTTATGGAACAGATGACAGAATGTCGATTGAAACTACTGCTGCAATCCAAACGTAATTTATGTGTTTGGGCCTGATGCACAAAATAAAAAAGTTCTGATGGTGGTGGCACCTGGAGCAGCAATACTATTGGCGGCGGAACCAATTCTTATTATGGATATTACGATAACGTATTAGGTGTTTCACCTGTTAATGAAGCACTTGTGTTTACAGGTGGACTCGATATCGCCCGTTCTACAAACAGTGGTTCATCTTGGTCCAGAAAATCGGATTGGTCAGGCTGGGGCGGCAGCGATTACGTGCATGCCGACCAAAAAGGATTAACCGGCGACCCCAAAATGAAAATGGTGTATGCTTGTAATGATGGTGGTGTGTTCAAATCAACTGATAAAGGTGAAACCTGGACAGACATCAGTGAAGGCCTGAAAGTGGCTCAGATTTACCATTTCTGCTTGCTTACCGTTAATGATATGGTTTTAGGCGGATGGCAGGATAATGGATGTAATTTGTGGGATGGCAGCGAATGGGAACGCGTTCAAGGTGGCGATGGTATGGGCGTTATAATCGACTATACTGATGAAGACCGCATGTATGCTTCTTATCAGTATGGTTATGTTTCACGGACAACCAATAGTGGTCTTTCCTGGACTGATTTACCTGTAGCGGCGGCGGATGGCTTTACGCCTTTCGTTATGGACCCTGTTGATCATCTTACCATGTATTATGGACATCATCCGGTTCAATTCAAAAATCTACCAATGGCGGAACTTCATGGTCAACTTCTGCCGGATTATCCGGAGAAGTTTTGAAATTGCCGTTGCACCTTCTAACACCAATTATGTTTATGCTTGCCTTTTACAACGTATAAAAGTTTCAACCGACGGTGGTAACTGGACGAATATAACTTCTGGTTTACCACAGGTGGAATCGGATTTAATTTTTATTGCTGTCAGCGATGAAAATCCGGAACATGTTTATGTTGCTTTAAGTGGTTATGATGATGGCAATAAAGTATATTTTTCAAGTAATGGCGGTAGCACATGGACAAATATTTCCGGCAGCTTACCAAACGTTCCGGTAAATACCATTGTTTATGAAAATGTGAGCGAAACAAATCGTTTATATGTAGGTACCGATTTAGGTGTATTTACACGTGATGATATTACAGCTGAATGGGAACCTTATATGACCGGTTTACCAAATGTAATGGTACATGAATTGGAAATTGATTATGCTGAATATAAAATATACGCAGCAACATATGGCCGCAGTGTATGGAAAAGCGATTTATATGATTACATCGCACCTTCATTAAATATAAATGTTCCTGAACTGGTTTATTGTCCGGATGAAGATTTAAATGTGTCGTATTCTGCAACCGGAACTTACAATCCGGGTAACATATTTACGATTCAATTAAGTGATGAAACAGGAAGTTTTGCTGCATCGGTGGACATTGGCAGTCTCGCAACTACTGCTCTAACAGGTGTTGTAGCTGCACCATTCCTGCAACAACCGTAAATGGAACAAATTACAGAATGCGTGCTGTTGCTTTTGATCCTGATTTCACATTAGTTGGAACAGACAACGGCGCAAATATTACTATCACCTGCAGCAAACCGGTTTCAATTACAACCGGAACTGTAACTGCAACAACGGCAAATCTTTCATGGGATGCCAGCGTATGTGGTGTAATGTATGAAGTGGAATATAAGGCTGTAGCAGATGCAACATGGCAAACTACAACAACTGCTGCAACATCAATAACCATTTCCGATTTATCACCAAGTACAGCTTACGAATGGGCTGTGCGCACCATTTGTGTTGAATCACCATTAGTTGAAACAGCATATACTTCAACCGATGAATTTATTACCGGACAAAACAGTATCGATAACATAACAGGATTAAATGATTTACAAATTTTCCCTAACCCTGTTACAACTGCTGCAACCATCGAATTTAATTTAACCACATCAACCGATTTAAATATCGAATTACTCGATATCACAGGTCAGGTAGTTAAGGTAATTCAGAATGGTAATTTAAATGCCGGCTTACATACCTACACAATCGAAAGAAAAGACCTCAGCGCCGGCGTTTACACCCTCCGCCTCCGCAACGGTGAACAAGTAGCCTCAAGAAATATTGTAGTAGAATAAACATTTCCGTCACAACGGATTAAAATATTAATCCCAAAAAAAATGGTCGTTATCAAACGGCCATTTTTTTTTATACAATAAATTTCAATTTTGTTCAAATCAATCAATTTTGATCAATCAATAAATCAACCCATCATCCCCGCTAATATTGATTCGCCCCTACGATGAATTCCAATTTTGATTCAATCAAACAATTTTGATCAATCAATCAATAAACATATCGTCCGGGCGAATATTGATTCGCCCCTACGATGTATTCCAATTTTGATTCAATCAAACAATTTTGTTCAATCAATCAATTAACCTATCGTCCGGGCGAATATTGATTCGCCCCAACGATAAATTCCAATTTTGATTCAATCAAACAATTTTGATCAATCAATCAATAAACATATCGTCCGGGCGAATATTGATTCGCCACAACGATGAATTCCAATTTTGATTCAATCAAACAATTTTGTTCAATCAATCAATTAACCTATCGTTCGGGCGAATATTGATTCGCCCCTACGATGAATTTCAATTTTGATTCAATCAATCAATTTTGATCAATCAATCAATAAACATATCGTCCGGGCGAATATTGATTCACCCCTACGGTTAATCAAATTTTGTTCAATTTTGATTCAATTTTGTTCAATCAAAAAATTCAATTCTGATCAATCAAAAAATCCCTCCCCAACAACTCCTTCGCATTCTCCATCGCCGCCTTCGTAGGATTCTCCCCACTGAGCATTTTTGCAATTTCAGTAAGCCGTTCGTCGGGATTTAATAATTTTATTTTGGTGGAGGTGGTGTTTTTTTCTGCAGATTTATAAACGAATAAATGATGTTTACCCTTGGCAGCAATTTGTGGTAAATGGGTGATGGCAATTAATTGGTGGTTTTGTGCAAGGCGGGTTAAGATGGTTCCAACCTTGTGGGCGATTTCACCGGAAACTCCTGTGTCTATCTCGTCAAAAATTAATGTTGGCAAGGCAACACTTTTTGCCAATAATGATTTGATACATAACATCAGTCGCGATAATTCACCACCGCTGGCTACCTTCTTAATATCTTGTAAGCTGCTGCCTTTATTGGCTGAAAATAAAAAGCGAATATGATCGGCACCTGTTTCCGATAAATGTGTTTCGGTGCTGAATTGATGTTCCACTTTTAAAACGGCATCTTTCATACCTACTTCGCCAAGTAATTTATGAACCGATTTTTCCAACCCGTCGAATGCTTTTACCCGTTTATCCGATAACTGTTTTGCCGCTATCGATAATTTCGAAAATAATTTATCTCGTTCCTGCTGCAGCGCCAAAATTGTAGCTTCAGAATTTACATAGGCTAATAATTTTTCACCCAGCGTATCACGCAGCGCCAATAATTCTTCCATCGAATTGCAATTGTGTTTCTTCTGCAATCGATACAACATACTCAGTTGTGTTTGAATCTGTTCGCTCCGAACCGGGTCGGCAATGGTAGAGGCAGCTTTATCATCCAAATCGCGTGTAACATCTCGCAACTCAATATTCGCAGATTCTAAACGCTGGATGTAATTTTCTAAATCAGGTAAATATTTTGATATACTATTCAACTGATTTATCACCATCCGCAACTGGTCGTTAATATTACCCTGACCATTTTCGAGTGCATCTACACTCAATAATAAATTGCGTTTTATTTCTTCGGCATGACTAAGTTGCGTGAGGTCAGCTTCCATTTGCACCTGATCAATATCATCCAACCCCGCTTTATCCAGTTCCGTAAATTGAAATTCTATAAAATCTTTTTCAGTAAGTGCTTTAGCTGCGAGTGCTTCTGTTTCTTCCAGTTTTTTATTACAAATTTTCCAGGCGTGATAATGCTGACGATACGTTTCCAGTAATTTTCCTGATTCTGCCAAAGCATCCACAACCGTCAACTGAAAACCGGAATTACCCAAATCCAGTGTTTCATGTTGCGAATGTATGGTGATAAGTTTCCCGGCAAATAACTGCAAAGTGCTGACATTAACCGGTGAGTCATTAATAAACGCACGACTTTTCCCGTTATCGCTCAACTCGCGGCGGATAATGGTTTCTGTTTCGTAATCTATTTCATTGCTTTCAAAAAAATCTTTAAGCTTGTAATTACCAATATCAAAAACCCCTTCAACAACACATTTTTTGTCTTTTTTAAACAAAACCTTGCTGTCCGCCCGCTCACCCAAAATCAAACTCAAAGCACCTAATAAAATAGATTTACCGGCTCCTGTTTCTCCGGTTATGATATTCATTCCCTCACTAAACACAATTTCCGCCTCATTAATTATGGCGTAATTCGAAATGCGTAACTCCTTCAGCATGCCGTAAAGATAGAAGAACGGTAGGAGATATGGTAGTTATAAAATGGTGATTTTGTCCGCAGCTTTTTGGTAAAAGGATTGTAAATCCAACGGCGTTTTTTTATTCCCGCTTAAATTTGCAGACATGAAAAAATGGATATTCCCTGTTGTACTGATTTTGTTGTTTGCCTTCGAAATTTTTCGCGTTTATTTCATCATGCCTTTCCCCGGCAGTCAGTACGCGAATACCATCAACATTGCCTATTTCCTCTCCCGTAACCTTTGGTGGATACGTTTGCTTTTGCTCAGTTTGATCATCTGGCAACTATACCGCTTTATCCGTTTCAAACGATTTTGGAAATTGGGCATCAGCATGTTTTTCATCCTCCTTTATGGTCTCATCGCTTATTTTCTCAATTTCAGGTTAAGTGCAGATAAGATGTTCCTCCAACCCGAACAAGTTACGTTTGCACAAGGCGCAGCAAATGATGTGGCACCATCAAAATTGGTTATCGGGGTTCAGATAAAAGGAGAGGCAAAAGCATATCCCATCGAAATAATCGGTTACCATCATCAAATTCGTGATGTTGTTGGGGGGAAGGAAATAATGGTTACCTATTGCACCGTTTGTCGCACCGGTCGCGTTTTTGACCCGGTTGTGGATGGGGAGATGATGGATTTTCGTTTAGTGGGGATGGACCATTTCAATGCCATGTTTGAGGACCATAAAACAAAAAGCTGGTGGCGACAGGCTACGGGAGAGTCTATAACCGGCAAAATGAAAGGCACAGTGTTAGCAGAAATTCCATCTGAACAAATGCCTTTACAAAAATGGCAACAGCGTTATCCCAATGCCGTTGTTTTGCAACCGGATGCTGCCTTTAAAAAAGATTATGCGGGGTTAGATGGTTATGACAACGGTAAAATAAACTCCGACCTCGAAGACCGCGACCAAAATCCCTGGCAGCCAAAATCGTGGGTTGTCAGCGTCGAAGTGGGCGAACATACCAAAGCCTTCGATTGGAACGAACTGGTGCAGAAAAAGGTGATTAATGATACGGTAGGCACAACCAATATACTCCTCGTAATGGAATCCGACAACCAAACCTTCCATGCATTCCAGCGACCGGCGAATACTGTTTACGGTTTAGATGCTACAGGCAACTTCATCAGCGATGCAAATGGTGTTTTGTGGAATATGGATGGCATCTGCGTTTCTGAAGAAGGGAAGGGCCTTAAAATGAAAAAATTACCTGCCTATCAGGAATTTTATCATGCTTATCAGGAGTTTAGGAAGAAGTGATGTAATATCGTAGATAATCAATATAGTAAGTTGATTGTCAATTTGTTATGATAAAAAATAACCAAACCCATCACTTAAACCAATAAATTTTATCTTGGCTTAACTAAGAACTGTATTAATCAAAATGACAGTTTGTGAAGTAGGTCTTTATCCTCAGAAAGTACCTTTCGGAAGTTGGAAATAAGTCTTTTTGAATCAGCCGTGTTTTCTGATTGAATTACTTTTAGGAAAGCAAGAATTTCAACAAGCAGCTCATCCGGAACCTGATCCAAAACCTGATTAATTTCTGTCTTAAGTTGCTGGGAAGTCACCTTTCTAATGGTTTAAGAAAATCATCATCCAACCCCTATTTACCCGTCAGCAATTCCTGGTAACTATCCGCATTAATCGGGTCAAGTCGCGTGAGGTAGGAGACAGCCTTCGATTTTTCAGCAGGTGTGGCTTTGGAATACAAGCCAAGTAATTCATCACTTTTAGCCGAAAAAAACAATTGTAAAACCATACTGTTTGGAGATGTACGGTTGATATTATCGAGGGTTTGTAACGCCTTAGTAATAATCGTAATCGGCTTGGTTTGGTCGTTATACATTTGATCCAAGGCCTGACGATGGTATTGATAACTCGCATCTCTAATCGCGGCAAATTTCGGGTCAAGAATGTTGGTGATATACCAATAGCGGTTTCTGGTGCCGTCGTAACTCTTCCAGCCTTTTGCATCAGCATTTCCGGCCTGATTAACTATAGTTTGAGCTTTTAAGAAGTATTTATCTCCCCCCTTAGGTGCAAACGAATCGTAATCTAAACCAATAATGATATAGGCATAATAAGCCAGCATGGCAGTCAGGTTGCTCGAAAACTGATTCTCATTAAATTCCAGTGGCTGATATTCTGCATAGTTGAATTCAAAATCCTTATCTACAAAATTTAACAAGGTGCTGTTGTAATCACTTCCATAAACCGGTCTGCGTGAAACCACCGACGCCTGAGCGCGGAATTTATCGCTGGCAAGCTCTTCGGTAATTGTTATAAGTATCTGACATTCAATACGTTCCTCAGGCTTAAATACATCATCGGTCCACTTACGTGTATTCATAAATTCGAAGATGGAAGTCTCCAGCGTTTTGAATATTTTCGGGTCCGTCTGAGTTACTTTCTCTGCATTTACGGTTACGACACAGTTCAAATCCTGGGCAAAAGCAGGAGCGCAAATCAGGTTGATTAAAAGGAGTAGGAGGATATTACGCATGTAAGTTGTTTATTATATAGTTCACGATATCGTTAGCAACAGCTTGTTTGCTCTTCAATTCAAAGTTAGTCTGATTGCCAAATTTATCCAAAATTGTTATCTTATTCGTATCATGTTTAAAACCCGCACCACTGTCGTTCATCGAGTTCAATACAATCATATCTAAACCCTTCTGTTGCAATTTCTTTGCCGCATTAGCCGCTTCATTATCGGTTTCGAGAGCAAATCCTATCACAACCTGTTTCGTCTTGCCTGCGCTCAGGGTTTTAAGAATGTCGGGTGTTCGTTTTAACTGTAGCTCCAGCAAAGCATCCGGCTGCTCACTTTTTTTAATCTTTTTGTCGGATGGCGCTACAGGTGTAAAGTCGGCGACTGCTGCTGCGGCTACGAATATGTCGGTGGTTTCAAATTGGGGCAGACAAGCATTCAACATTTCCTCAGCACCGGTTACGGCGATGGTTGAAATGGAGTCGGGGATAAGCGCTGCTTCCACTGGTCCGTGCACCACGGTTACGGCGGCGCCTTCGCGTTCAAATGCTGTTGCCAGGGCAAAGCCCATTTTCCCGCTCGAATGGTTCCCTATGAACCGCACAGGGTCTATTGCTTCGTATGTTGGTCCTGCAGTAATCAGCACTTTTTTTCCTGCTAAACGTTTGGGAGCGGTATCAAAGTATTTTTGCAGCCAGCTTAAAATATGCTCCGGTTCAGCCATTCTGCCGGTGCCGTTTAAGCCGCTGGCCAGCTCGCCCGATTCCGGATCAAGCATCAGCACACCATTACTCTTAAGGGTTTGGATATTCTTCTGTGTAGTTGAATGTAACCACATATCTAAATCCATAGCAGGTGCAATAGCAACCGGACATTTTGCAGATAAGTAAGTGGTTATCAGGAAGTTATCGCTCATACCTACTGCCATTTTGGAGATGGTATTTGCAGTAGCCGGAGCAATCAAAATCAAATCGCCCCACATGCCGGCGGCCACATGGTTGTTCCAGGTGCCATCAGATTCGTTGTAAAAATCGACCGCAACGGGGTTTTTGGACAGGGTAGAAAAAGTTAATGCCCCGATAAAGGCTTTCGCCCCCGGGGTCATCATAACTTTTACTTCAGCGCCTTCCTTAACTAATAAACGGGTAAGCAATGCACTTTTATAAGCAGCAATTCCGCCACTTACGCCAAGCAGAATTTTTTTGCCCTGTAAGGACATTATTTTGTTTCTTTAGGCTCCTCAACATCGCGGTCGCGCCAGTAGATCTGACCATTTTTGAATTCCTCCAATGCGATTAAGGTGCTTTTTGGTAATTTTTCGTAATAACGTGAAATCTCAATCTGCTCACGGTTTTCGAAAACCTCTTCCAAATTATCCTGATGTGTAGCAAACTCTTCCAGTTTACTATGTAATTCACCACGTACAACCTGTGTAATTTGTTCTGCACGTTTACCAACCAGGAATATCGATTTATAGATATTACCGGAAGCGTTTTCAATAGTTTTCAGGCTCTGCACTTCAATTGAAGGTGATAACTGTGTATTAATTTTCTTTAGTGAGCTCATCGCAATTGATTTTATATGTTGTTATTTCGTTTATTGCTTTGTCTTTTAACGCGATACTGCGGTCATACAGCGATTTCGCCTGGTCTGCTCTGCTGCTGGCAGGGTAGGCCCTGATGTAATCGTTATAAGCCTTAATCGCAAGGTCGTAACGTTCTTCTTTACGGCAAACGATACTCTGTCCCGCATAACTGAACCAGCTGTTGATAATTTTAAAGCTGATATCCTCGGCATCTTTCGTGTCGGGGAAGTCGAGCAGCACGTTTGCGTAAGTAACCGCTGCAGCCTGATAATGTTCTGTATTGTAATAAAGTTCAGCGCTGGCAATTAATTTAGCCTCCAGCTTGTCGCGTAACTCATCCATATACTTGTTGGCATCCGTTACCAGGGCACTTTTCGGATACACATCAATAAAATATTGAAAAGCCTCAATGGCCTTATAGCTATAGGTTTGGTCGAGCGGATAACGCGGTGAGGCATCATACATCGACTTCGCACTCATAAACAACGATTCCTCAGCCTCAGCCGAAAAAGGGAAAATATTGAACACCTGCTTAAATAAACTCGCTGATGAAAAATAGTCGCCCTGGCCGTAATAACACTGTGCCATGTAATATCGAATTTCTTTTTCGTCGGGGGTGCCCACTTTCACGGTAAGCAGCTGATCCAACAACGGCAGGGCTTTTGCGTAGTCGCCTTCGCCATAGTATTCCTTAGCTTTCACATATTTAGCGTCAAAATCATCACTTTTCATCAGTTTGTCGTATTGACAACCCGTGAAAACTCCAAAAGAAAGTATTATAATTGCAAAAGCAATAACCCTGTTATTGAACATAAGAGGCGCAAAATTAATAAATTTAACCTTAAACGCAGTTAATTGATTTTTATTGAAAACTTGGTATTAAATTTTTAAGACCAAAGTTAAGGTAATATCTTTGCACCCTTAAAAAATTGAAAACTTAGCAGCTATGGATATTTTTGACAAACTAAGAAAAGACAGAGGTCCGTTAGGAAAGTGGAGTGATGTGGCACATGGTTATATGATGTTTCCTAAACTGGAAGGCGAAATTGGCCCGAAAATGACCTTCAGAGGTAAAGAAAGAATTACCTGGAGTTTAAACAATTACCTCGGACTGGCAAACCATCCTGAGGTGAGAAAAATTGATGCGGAAGCTTCAGCACAATTCGGACTGGCATATCCAATGGGTAGCCGAATGATGAGTGGTAACTCCGATTACCACGAACAACTCGAACGCGAACTCAGCGCTTTCGAAATGAAAGAAGATACCTTTTTATTAAACTACGGATACCAAGGCATCATGAGCGTTATCGACGCTGTATGCAGTCGCCACGATGTGATTGTTTACGACGCTGAAAGTCATGCATGTATTATTGATGGTGTACGTTTACACCAGGGCAAACGTTTTGTTTACCGTCACAACGATATCGAAAACTGTGAAGTGCAGTTAAAACGTGCTACCGAAATGGTGCAGGGCACGCCCGGTGGTATTTTAGTGATTACCGAAGGTGTTTTCGGTATGGGCGGCGATCAGGGTAAATTAAAAGAAGTTGTTGCTTTAAAAGAAAAATATAATTTCCGTTTATTGGTTGACGATGCACACGGCTTCGGAACCATGGGCGAAACAGGTGCAGGTACCGGCGAAGCGCAAGGCTGTCAGGATGGTATCGACCTCTATTTTTCAACCTTCGCAAAATCGATGGCAAGTATCGGTGCATTTATTTCTGGTGAAAAAGATGTAATCTGGTATTTACGTTACAATTTACGTTCGCAGATATATGCGAAATCCTTACCAATGCCTATTGTAATTGGTAACTTAAAACGCCTCGAATTATTGCGCAGCAAACCGGAATTAAAAGCCCAGTTATGGGATAATGTAAATAAATTACAGGACGGTTTCCGCGGTCGTGGTTTCGATTTAGGAAATACCAATAGCCCTGTTACGCCTGTATATTTAAAGGTGAGTATTCCTGAAACAATCAACCTGGTTGTGGATTTGCGCGAAAATCACGGCATCTTCTGCTCGGCGGTAACCTATCCGGTTATTCCTAAAGGCATGTTGATGTTACGTATTATTCCTACCGCTTCACATAACGATGATGATATCCAAAAAACACTGGAAGCATTCTCAGCTATCCGTGAAAAAATTAACAGCGGTGCCTATCTGAAAGAAGATTTGGTTAAAGTATAAAAATTTTAAAATGCCGGAATGGTTTTTTCCGGCATTTTTCCTATATTGCGTCTCCTTATAACATTTGAGGTAGCTGAACCCTGCCTTAAATTGCATTTGAAATCTATTTAACACCCTTTATTTTTTATGAACATGCAACAAAAATTCAACCAACTTAAAGCCCTTGTTGCTCTCGCTGAAGAAGACATGATTAAGTATTCATCAAAAGGAAACAAAACCGCCGGCACCCGCATGCGCAAAAGTTTGCAAGACATCAAAGAAATTTCCACCGAACTCCGAAAACAGGTACTCGAGTCGCGAAAAATGAAGGTTTAATACCTTTTCGATTCAGCAAAGTTAGATTTGCAGCCGAGCTGCAATGCTATCATAATTTTGTTCGCTTATGGAATTTTATTATATTCGCTGATATGAAAGTATTAACACTTAGTATTCCTGACAGTTTAGAATTTGACAACGCTCAGTTGGCAATGTTTTTTGCAGCGGAGTTGTATAAACAAGGTAAACTTTCTCTTGGGCAGGCTGCTGAAATTGCAGGCGTAAGCAAACGCGTATTTATCGAGATAATCGGTCGCTATAACGTATCTGTTTTTAATTCCAAAGTTGCTGACCTTTCCAATGATGTTTTGAATGCATAAAACTATTATTTCGGATACTAGTTGCTTTATAATTTTAGCGAAAATTAATGAACTTGAACTGCTACATCAATTATATGGTGAGGTTTATACTACTGTTGAAATTGCTGAAGAGTATGACGAACCTTTGCCGGATTGGGTTGTAGTTGTTAATATTAAGGATAAACTAGTACAACAAATTTTAGAATTGCAGATTGATAAAGGTGAATCCAGCGCACTCACCTTAGCCCTTGAAACGCCAAATTGTACACTTATAATTGATGATTTGAAAGCCCGAAAAATTGCTTTACAATTAAATATTAAAATTACAGGTACTATAGGAATTATTATTAAAGCAAAATTAAATAAAATCATACCTTCTATAATTCCCATCCTAAATAAAATTAAAGAAACCAATTTCTTTATTTCTCCCGAACTAGAATTTCAGGCATTACAAGAAGCAAATGAAGTAATAAAATAATATTAATGTGTCCGCCGCAGCGGATACCGATGTACCAATGTATCAATTAAACAGTCGATTTTAAGTTAGAATTTCATTCGAAGCTCCGTAGGGGCTGACCCATGTCTCTGCCCATTGCGCTGTAACGGATAATGAGCTAATAAAACTTCCGGACGACGCACCAATTAAACAGCCGAAACCACGGAGAAAAGCCAAAGGAAACAGCCTGATAATGTGCTGATGTGCTAATGTGTTGATGTGCTGATTAAACAGCCGAATTTTGAGTTAAAATTTAATTCATAGCTAACGTAGGGGCTGACCCATGTGTCTGCCCATTGCCATGTAGCGAATAATGTGCTAATAAAACAGACGAAATGAAAATTTATAATCAAATTTCATTTTTAGACAAAATCC
>JADJJZ010000003.1:300000-587500 GCA_016706255.1 Bacteroidota bacterium
ACAAAATCCATTGCTGCAAATTTAAACTTAATTGCTGAAATCAGAATAGTTTACCACAATGCACTCCGGCAATTAGTGGTTTCCTCATTAACCGCACGGTTCACGTTAATTGCTACCCTGAAATTTAAACACACCAATGGAAGTGCCGTTATGAACAAAAATTTTGTTTCCCATCAAATAAACAGCATCTCCCTGAATGGGGTAACTAATGGTTTCGAGACTACGCAAATCATAAAACTGAAGCGCATTTTTATTTAGGCCGATTATGTAGTTATCGGTAATTTGATGCACCTGCATGTTTACTTCAATGGTATGCACATAACTGGCATAAGCATCAAATAGTAAAATGCCGTCACTTTTTGTATCAACATACACCTTATCATTAACACAATACAAAGTATTTACTTCCACATCAAAACTAAATAACTGGTCAAATGATTCACTCGATGCCAATACATTTCCTGCTTCATCAAGCCTTATTAATTTTCTCGACAATTCATCATAAAGCCAGATGTGGTCGGTGCCGCTATGTTTGCAGATAGCAGCAGGCTGATAATTCGGTTTATTTACATTCCCTTTTAATGATAATTGCGATAATTCAGCTAACTGATTATCTAAAATAACCACCGTTTGCTGATCGGGATAAAATACAAGTATTTTTAATGGATTGCTTACATCTATGCGCGTAGGTTTACCCAAATTGCTATTGCTGTAACTGATAAAACTGCTGTCGCTGCAAGCGGTTTTAATAATCTCGTTTACCGAATTAATGTAATAAATGTTTTCGCGCACATCTATAGTAAAATAATCTGCAGTAATATCTTTTTTACACAATAAGGTATCGCTGGCGTTAACCTGCATTGTTATTAATAAAAACAGAAAAAAAATATTATTTTTCAAAATATTTTATCTTACAAATAGTACCGTCAAATTCGGCATATGTGAAATGAATAATCCAGTCACCTAAATTAATAAATGTGGTATTTTCTGCAATCGGTTTATCTAAAACAATATGTCGGTGACCAAATAAAAAATAATCGAAATGCTCTTTCTGCAACACTTCTTTTGCATAAATAATCTGCCATTCTTTATCGTCACCTAAAAATGCTTCTTCTTCATTTGCCCTTCTGCTGTTATGTGAAAAAAAGCGGGCTACTTTAAATGCAATATAAGGATGTAACATGCCATACAAAACCTGTGCCGCCTTACTTTTAAAAATGCGTTTCATAAATTTGAAACCATTGTCACCCGGCCCAATGCCATCGCCATGTCCTACAAAAAACTTTTTCCCGCCAAATTCAAATTGAATAGAATCACGGTGAACAGGAACTTTCAGTTCTTCTTCAAAATAACCATACATCCATAAATCGTGATTGCCGGTAAAAACATGAATATCTATTCCCTTATCTTTTAATTCGGCAATTTTTCCAAGCAAACGAACATGTCCTCGTGGAACTACATATTTATATTCAAACCAGAAATCAAATAAATCGCCAACTAAAAATATTTTTGTAGCATCGTTTTCAATACTGCTGAGCCAGCGTACAATTTTTTTCTCGCGTTCCAGACTGCTGTCAAAATCGGGAATGCCTAAATGGAAATCGGAAGCAAAGTAAATTTTATTTCTCTCCATCCCATCCGGCAACCGGCCAGTTTTCAATTAAGAATACATATACTTCGCGAGGACCATGTGCACCTAACACAAGTGTTTTTTCTATATCTGCTGTACGGCTCGGTCCGGTATTTAAATTTACCATACTCGGAAAATTACCATCGTATTTTTTTCTGATTGCAGTAAATCCTTCCTGTATATCCATTACTAATTGTCGTGTAGATGCAATCACAATGTTTACTTCCGGAAAAATAGGTAAGGTTCTTCCACTTGCTTGTCGGCTTGAAATTAATACACTGCCTGTTCTTGCAATTAATGCTTCACAACACATTATTCCGGCATCGGCTGTAGTTACCGGCATATCAATTTCATAATTAATAAACTGATTGCGGTCAAACATTTCGTGTAATGGAATTTCCGGACAACTAATATTTTTCCAGCCCTTTTGTGATACCAGTTCTTTTAATGTGTCAACACATTCTTTTTCATTTTCACAATACACAAACTGCCCCGATACTTCTGTAAACTCAGAAGCAAAAATGATTTCAAGTGGCTCATTTTCCAAAGCATAAATGGCATCGTTGGATTCCAGATTCGGATAAGGTTGTTTGTTTTGATGATACAAAGCCGCCCGAACGCTGCTCAGCATCTTTTCTTTGGAAGATAAAATTTTTGCCATAATCTGTTAGTTTACTTACCTGTTCCGCATAACCTGCCCAACACCCCCAAATTTAGGTCTTTTCCAAGAAATTTCTGCTATATGGCATGTGGACTAGTGTGGTAATGGTACATAAATGACCCTGCTAAACCCTTTTATAAATGCAACAAAAAAACCGATAAGCATATACTTATCGGTTCTCTTTTATTTTGAAACTGATTAAACTTCAGTTTTTTCGTCATTAAAAATGATAGCATCTTTAATTACTTCCGGTTCAGGATTTTTTTCCTCAAACGGACGATGACCAATCAAACGCTCCATATCAGCTTTAAAGATGATTTCTTTATCAAGCAATTCTTTAGCGATAATTTCCAGTTGTGGTTTTTTATCATTTAACAATGCTTTGGTGCGGATATAAGCATCAGAAATCAATTTTTTTACTTCCTCATCAATTGCCTGAGCCATTTGTTCGCTATAAGGTTTAGCAAAACGATAATCCTGCTGCGGGTCATTGAAACTGATATTTCCGATGCGTTCATTCATACCATAAATGGTAATCATGGCATAAGCCATTTTAGTAATACGCTCTAAATCGTTTTGTGCACCGGTTGAAATTCTGCCGAAAATGATGTCTTCAGCAGCACGTCCGCCTAAAGTCATACACATCATATCGGTGAGCTGCTCAGTAGTATATAAATATTGTTCTTTTGGTAAATATTGCGCATAACCTAATGCTGCTATACCTCTTGGCACAATCGACACCTTAACTAAAGGGTCAGCATGTTCAAGATACCATCCGCAAATAGCGTGTCCGGCTTCGTGATAGGCAACAATTTTTTTCTCATCCTGACTAATCAGTTTATTTTTCTTTTCTAAACCACCAATCACACGGTCAACGGCATCATTAAAATCCTGCATCTCAACAAACTTTTTACCACGGCGTGCAGCAATCAATGCAGCTTCGTTACATACATTGGCAATATCTGCCCCTGCGAAACCCGGTGTTTGCAATGCCAATTTATGTGCATCCAGATCCGGAGCTACTTTGATTGGTTTTAAATGCACCTTAAATATCTGCTCACGACCCGCTAAATCCGGCTTGTCGATTGAAATCTGACGGTCGAAACGACCCGGACGTAACAATGCCGGATCCAATACATCGGGACGGTTGGTGGCAGCTAAAATGATAACACCTTTATCTGTTCCAAAACCATCCATCTCAACCAATAACTGGTTCAGGGTATTTTCACGCTCGTCGTTGCTTTGAATCATGTTTTTACCACGGGCACGACCAATTGCGTCAATTTCATCAATAAATATCACACAAGGCGCTTTTTCACGTGCCTGACGGAATAAATCACGAACACGGCTGGCACCTACGCCCACAAACATTTCAACGAAATCGGAACCCGAAATACTGAAAAACGGCACCTGGGCCTCTCCGGCCATAGCTTTTGCCAACAGGGTTTTACCTGTTCCCGGGCTACCTACTAATAATACGCCTTTTGGTATTTTACCGCCTAAAGCAGTGTATTTTTTTGGATTTTTAAGGAAATCCACCACTTCCATCACCTCTTCCTTCGCCTCATCTAATCCCGCAACATCATTAAATGTCACGTTTACTTTGGTGTCTTTGTCATATAGATTGGCTTTCGACTTACCGATATTGAATATCTGGCCACCGCCACCCATGCCACCACCGCCTGTTACACGACGCATAATGAAAATCCAGATGGCTAAAATCAATACGATTGGCAGGATATAACTCAATAATCCCAATAAAATGTTACTGCGTTTCTCATAAGAAACAGTAATTGGTTTATCGGTTCCACCTTGCTGCCATTCAGCCAACTGACGCTCAAAAGTTTCAGTTGAGCCTATGGTCCAGGTATATTGAGGGCCTTTTTCAGGCACCTTATCCTTTACATAAATGTCTTTTTTGAGTTTATCTTCTTTGATATAAATCTCTGCAAACTCTTTATTTATAACCACTACACGGTTCACATCGCCCTGCTGCAACATTTCGGTTTTAAACTTTTCAATATCCTTCAACTCTTTAGGCTGACCCTGAAAAGGGAAAAACTGCAAGCCTATAAGAATTACGGCTATTAATCCATAAATCCAGTAAAAATTGAACTTCTTAGGCGGAGTTTGCTTGTTCTTGTTTTGATTGTTCTGTTCGGGTACTCATTACTTATTATATACGTAAAAAATTAACTGACTTTTTTAATCGCGGCATCGTGCCAAAGGTCCTCGAGCTGGTAGAAGTAACGTTTTTCCTTATAAAATACGTGCACTACTACATCCGAATAATCAATGATAATCCATTCGGCATTTTCGAAGCCTTCTTTCCCAAAAGGTCGGGTTCCTCCTTTCTCTAACACATTTTCTACAATATGGTTTCCAATAGCCATCACTTGCGTGGTTGAATCTGCATGACAAATGATGAAATGATCGGCAACAGCATCGTTTAATGCGGTTAAATCAAGATGAACTACCTCTTCCCCTTTTTTGTCCAGGATACTATCAATGACGAGGTCAGTTAAAGAATATTGTGTAGTTGTTGGTTGCTTTGTTTTTTTTCTCACTTACTTTGTTCTTGATTGCAAAACTACGAATTCTTATTGCGCCCTCCAATCAATACCATATTCATTGGCAAAACCCATCATCATATTGCCCGGGTTGAAAGCACGAACGACTACGTACGTAGCTTTCTGGAACTAAGCGAAACTGCAGTTCCCGAAGGGTTACTTGTTACAGCAGATGAACAAACTGCCGGAAAAGGACAAGGCGGGAAAAAATGGATGGCTGAACCCGGTTGTAATTTAATGGTGAGTATTTTACTCAAACCGGTGTTTTTAGAGCCTCGGCATGTATTTTATCTCAACAAAGCAGTTGCACTCGCAATTCATGATACCCTCGCTACCGAAACATATGGCATAAGTATAAAATGGCCAAACGATATGTATTTCGAAAACAAAAAACTGGCAGGCGTTTTAATTGAAAATGTGCTGGGTGGAAATCGCATTTTACAAAGTATTGTCGGAATCGGCATCAATGTTAATCAGAAACTGTTTGATGAAAACCTGCCGAATCCTGTTTCATTAATACAAATTACCGGTCGTGAAACCGATTTATCTCAATTACTCGCGACACTCTGCACACAAATCGAAAAATATTATCTGCAATTACGCAGTCACCAGTTTACCACCATCGATGCATTATATCATCATTATTTATTGAAACATCAAAAGGAAAATCAGTTTATCATAAATAATGAATTAATTACTGCAACCATTAATGGCGTTTCAGCCGGCGGGAAATTAATTTTATCTACTGCCAATAAAAAAATGGAGCTCGCAGTTGGTGAGGTAGAATGGGTTTTGTAATTATTTAAAAATTTCTTTCCAGAAGATACTGAAAAATGCCATGTCCTCAATAAAAAATCTTCTGAATAAACGACGTGGTTCCTGAACAAAACGATGAAACCATTCCATACCCAAAAAACGTACAAACTTGGGTGCGCGTTTTTTTATACCAAGATAAAATTCAAATGAAGCGCCTAATAATAAAAACAACGGCATTTTAATTGATGTTGCATTTTCTATTAATCGGGTTTGCAGATGTTCAATTGCACTCAAAGCAATAAAATGTTGTTTCGGGAACCGAATACCAATTAACACCATGTCCGGTTGTAGGGTATTTATTTGTTGGATACAATTTTCAATCACTTCATCTAATGCAGCTTTATTATTTTCATCAAAAAATGGCGGGACATAATAATGCAGATGTGCATATTCTTTTGATAATAAATCGCCAACACGTTCATCAGGCGCTATTAATAAAATTGTTTTATCAGTCTCTTTTATTTTTTTCCATAATGCCGGAAATAAATCGCTGCCGGGTAATCGTTTTTTTAATGGATTTTGTAATAACCAGCTCGACCAAACTATAAACTGTCCGTCAGGTAGTATAAATGAGGCTTTGGTCATATTATCTGCAATAAATTTATTTTCAGGCTTACTGAATTTTACAACATCATCAACATTTGGTGTAATTAGTAATGGTAAACGCGTATTGTAATAATCTTTAAAATATTCAAATTGCATTATTTCGGTCACCACCTTTTCAAAATCAGCTTCGTTGATAAAATCAAGGTCATATATTTTTTTTCGGGCTAACATGGTGCATTAGGGGTATTAATGTAGAAGTATATGTGTATTTTACATTTAAAGGTAAGCGAAATAGTTTTTGACATCCAAATTTATCGGCAAAAAAATTATAGAGAATTTGCCGTCAATTTTGTTTACTAAATAGATTGTTCATTTCACATCAAAAACCGGTCATTTCGCTCGAAGTCCCTTGTGGGAACTTAATGAAATACCTACTTTCAGTCATCCTTAACACAATAAATATTTAATCCTTCACTCAAAACATCATGACTAAACTCACAAACCTTTACCGAAGAAGTGTAGCCTTCAAAAGATTGCTGACACCTGAAAAAAAACCACCTGTTTATTTATTACAATTTGTAACCAACAGATGTAACGCAGCATGCGACCATTGTTTTTATTGGCGCGAATTAAATGAAAAAGTGAAAGATGAATTATCGCTTGCCGAATATGAAAAAATTGCAACATCATTAGGACCAATGTTGCAGGTAACATTAACAGGTGGAAGCCCTGAGTTACGTGCCGATTTGCCTGAAATTGCAGAAATATATTCGCGCATTTGTCGCCCGGCAAATATTACTTTTTGTATGCTCGGATTTAGCACCAGCAGAATTGTTGATCAGATGGAAAAAATTCTAACGCGTATGCCGCATCAGCGTTTTACCGTTGCTATTTCGCTTGATGGTATTGGAGAAGAACATGATAAGTTACGTCGACTCGATGGTTGTTTCAATCGCGTGGTAGAAACATTTAAACAATTAGGCGAGATGAAAAAGAAATATAAAAATCTTCGCCTCGCTGTTGGAACCGTTGTGCAAGGATTAAATTTTGAAACAGTAGCAAATACGGCATTATGGGCGCGCCAAAATTTACCTATCGATTTATTAAAACCGATTTTAGTGCGTGGCAATCCTTTAAACAGCGAATCTAAAAAAGACATTTGTGTGGAAACATATTTAGATGTAATTGACCGCGATAAACAATGGATGAACGGAACAAATGGAGGTATGACTACCGCTATGGATTACGTAATTGCAACTAAAGAAAATATTCAACGCGATTTAATTGCTCAAATTGCTATGACAAAACTCGCTCGACATAAATGTTCCGGTGGTCGCGAAACTGCTGTTATTTATCCCGATGGTAATGTGGCAGGATGTGAATTACGTGATGATATTTTAGGAAATGTACGAGAAGTAAATTACGATTTTAATAAAATTTGGTTAGGCGAAAAAGGTGATGCGTTTAGAGCTACCACAGGTAAAGTAGAAGCTTGTCAGGGATGTTATCATCATTGTTTTTTAAGCCCTACCGTTTTCAGAACACCTGCCCTCTGGCCAAAAGTTGCTCAATCTGCTTTACACGTTTACAGGAATAACCATAAACGCAAAGCCAAAGATTACCAGGTAATAAACGCTGCTTCATGAATAAATACAATTATTAAACCATTACAATAAATCACCATGTTTACGCATAAAACACAAACCCAAATTATAACACCTGTTAGAGTTGTAATTCCCGCTTACAAAGCCCGCGATTGTATTAATGCCTGCTTAAAAAATGTATTAATAGCCTGTAATTATTTCAGCGATATAGAAGTTGTTGTTGTGGCTTACGATACGGCCATCAATATCAACTTTGATCATCGCCTCCAAATTATCGAACCCGGTAAACCCTTAAATGCAGGTGAAGCTAGAAACCTCGGCGCATTAAACAGTAATAACAGAATAATTGTTTTTATTGATGCTGATGTTTTAATTGACCCTGAATCGTTACCCAAATTATTGCAACCCATTATAAATGGAGAGGCCGATGCTACGGTTGGAAATTATGCTACCAATTTAATCAGCAATAAGTTTTTCCAGAATTACAAAAAATTATATATTCATCAGGCTTATGCACGCGAAGGATATATAAGCAATGAATTCTGGACAGCTTATGCAGCAATTTCACACAAAGCATTTTTTACGGTTGGCGGATTTTCCGAGCAGTTTAAATTTAAAGGGGGAGAAGATACAGAAATCGGAGTGCGTTTAACAGCAAGAAATTTTAAAATATATGCTGTTGCAAATGTATTCGGTAATCATTTAAAAGAATTTACTTTTGGCTCGCTGGTAAGTAATGATTTTGTTAAAGGTTCGCGCACCGTATTTTTAGCATTAAACAGAAAAATGTCGCTACAGGAAAACCGACACGCTAAAAAAAGTGACCAGGTTGCAGTTGCCCTTGCATGTATGATTGCACTAGTTATAATTGGTGGAGGCATCTTACATTGGATTTGGTTGTTTCTGCCCTTATTGATGGCAATGTATATCGGTTCACGATTTAATTTTTTATCGGCTTGTAGCAAGCAAGGAACATGGTTTTTTATAAGAGCCTGCAGTATGGCCTGGCTGCTCGATATTGTCCGTGCTGCCTCCATCGGTAATGGAATGGCAATTTATTTTTGGACGAAATGGTTTAAACATCAAAAACAATCAACCATTATTCCTATGCCATCTCTTGAATCAAATGTTTATACAAATGATGAAGCACCGTTTATCCATTCCCGTGCATAGTTCAAAAAATGTCGTGATGATTTGAATAAAGCGCAACCGTAACAGGTTGCGTTTTTTTATTTTTAATTGGTCGTTAACCGCTTAATTGCTTTAGGTTGTTGAGATGCAGTTTTAAAATAAAAATGTTCATTTTGTTAATTTAGGAAAATCAAAAAATAATCACAAAAAAATTTGTTTAGCCAAAAAAATAATTTTAGCATTGTTACCTGATTTTATTGTTTAACCTTAAAAAAAATTGTATGATGATGTCTCGAATGGGTCTCTACCACGACCCGCAGACAGGCGTTGCCGCAGCATTTGCGCATGGTCCTGTAAGTTGGTGGAAATTACCTTTTGGTTTAATCCTGCTTATTTTTATTTCAAGTTTCGTAAACGAAGTTGCTGCTCAGGGTGCTGTTAAATACACACTCACTTATGTTGCAGAAACTACAACGAGTTTTCAAATTACCGATTCCGTTCAGGCTTTTAGTATTCGGGATCAGGTCGATTTAATTCCATACACCACACGCGATTCTGTTATCAAACAGGTGTATACTAACAACGATATTAAATCAACCATTTTTCATCAATTAAACACAGCTTATCCGGCGTGGATGACGCGACCGGCTAAAACCGTGATTGACAAAACACGAATTAAAGTTTACAGCGCCACAGGTTCATTAATGGTTAATCAAGTACACAGCGCTAAATACAAAAGTGTTAACAGTCAATTAAAATCCTTCCTTACAACAAATAGTGCAGATGTAATTACAAATTTCGTTTTTTTATCCGCTGCTATGAAAACAGAATATACTGCTAATGGGTTTGTAATGACAAATATTGGGGATGGCACTTTTCGGTTTGTAAAAGATTCTGTGACATTATATTTTAATAATACACGGCGCATTAATCAGGTGGATTTATTTCATAGCGACGGGACGTTAAAATTGTCGGTGAAGCGGGCATTTGGAATGAATTCTTATGGGCTGATTGTGCCGAAATTTGAAATTGAAACACGCACTGATAATCGATTTACATCGCATTGTGTTCAAGAGGTAAAAGTAACATCTTACCCCTATTACCATTACACAATGGCCGGAGCAGGAAAGTATGCAGTAGAGGAATCTGAAGAAGATATTGATGAGCCTTTAAGTATAGAAGTGTTGCCTAACCCTGCTGATGATTTTATAATCATTAATGTGCCTGCTGAAGATTATAATCAGCCCATCCGCATTTATGATAATACCGGAAGATTAATTCTGGAAGAAATAATTCAGGCCGGTGATTTTGAAATAAAAATTGATATTTCTACTTTTCAAAGTGGAATGTATTTCGCCCAATTGCATAAAAATGAAGCCTTAATTACCCAAAGTTTTATCAAAAATTAATCACCTTAAAAACGAATTATGAAAAAATTATTGTTTTCCTTTTTGGGCATACTTTTTTATATAAATATGTTTGCCCAGGCTCCGGAACCTTGCAATGATCCGGATAAAAGTATTACCGTTACACCAACTGTTCCGCTTGCGTATATTCCCGGCACTTTTACTGCTGATATTTGGGCTACACCGGATATTATTTATGACAGACCGGTGTATTTTATTCATGGATTAGGCGGACAGGGAGATGATGATGGCTCATTGGGTATCAGTTGGAGTCAGGCTTCCTTATGGTCGGAAGAAATGTACTATATAAATGCCCGAAGACCTGATTATGCGGATGTTTCGCTCGATTTTGCAGCAGCTGAATTAAAAGGTGACCTCGAATTATATGCAGAATTTGACCCGAACGCTTTTATTATTGCCCACAGTCAGGGTGGTATTGTCAGCAGAAGAGTGGATCAAATGATAGCCACAAACGAACTCGGGTTTGAACCGCGTACTTTTAGTGGTTTAGTTACATTCGGAACCCCGCATCAGGGTGCAATGATTCTCAATAACCGGGATGAACTACTCGCATGGGTTGGAACAACGTGCGATAAACTGATTGACGGGCCGGTTACAGAAACTGTAGAATCCAGCTTTTTCCTCGATTTGGCTTTGAGTCCGGCTTCGATGGACACTTTCAGGACGCAATTTTGTGATATGCTGGAATTCAATATCTCGCCTTACCTTTTTAAAGACTATTTTTCGGGAATTACTGAAAGTTATAGCGTTGGTTCACCACAATTAATTGAGCTTAATGAATTTTTAACAGAAATTCCTTATGTTTGCTTTTACGGAATTGAAACGGAGCCAATCTTCTGGAATACAATCACACACGTAGTTCCTGGCCATGAACCTAATAATGTTATAACCTATGGTGAAGAACCATTCGGTGCAGGTAATGATGTAACAATGGTGGAATTTGCTGATGCAATGACTGCAAAGTATTATTCCAAGTATTATGCATACGATTATCTGGCCGATATGTATAGTGATTTAATTTATGGTATTGATTTAACAACGATTACTTGTTACATGACTATATTTTGCGCAATAGGAGCAAAAACTTCATTTGATGAATGTACTGATATCAGTGCAGCATACCACAGTGGGTACGATTGGTTTATTCATGCAAATGAAGTTTGGGAAGGACTAATCGGTGCCGGAAGTTTACAACCGGAATCGGAAACCTGCTATTGCATCGACTGGGGTCCGTTAGGTGACGTAAATGATGATACTTATGAAATCGTTCCCGGCGGCACTTGTTATACTGATGATGCAAATACCGATTGCACAACAACTACTAATTATGCATGGGTAGTTAAAGAAAATGATGGTGTCGTTCTTGCAGAATCTGCTGCAAATTGTAATGGTAATATTACTCCCGGTTTGGGTTATTCAAGAGCGATGGCCGGCAGTAACCATTTTAGTATGCGAAATGATATTAATACAGGCTTAAAATTAACTGAACTGTATAGTGGTGTACATGGCGAATTTTTTAGAACAAATATGCGATAAAATGAAATTGATTTTTTCCCTTATTACCTCCATCCTGATACTCTGTTATAGCTGTAAACAGGAAGAAATTATATCAACCAATGGTGGATATAATACAAACAACCAGGAAGAACCGGAATTGTTATGGAAATTTCCCTTATCTCCTGATACAACCGAACGGTGGAGCATTACACCAATATTATTTAATGAATACATTGTTTTTACAGGAAAAATTCCACTGGCCCCCCTGCCGAATACAGTTAAATGTATTGATTCCATTTACCTTACCTATTTATGGGAGGCAGATGATGTGTTTTTAGAAGATTGTGCGGATATGAGTTATACTGGTGGCAGTGGATATGGTGTTTATCAAAATTACATGGCAACACTATGTTATGATAAACCCAGAGTGTTTGATTTAAATACCGGTAATGTAGTTTGGGATTATAATCCCGGTAACGGAGATATCAATATGTCGGTTTGGAACGATAAATTTATCCATACAAGAGTAGTGGGAACCAACCCGTTTACTAAAAGTGCTATCACGATGTCAGATTTCGACACACCTGATTTTGATACACTTTATTATGTAGATTCAGTTGATGGGTTTAGTTGCCATTTATATCCTCCCGCATTTATGATAGATGATAATAATGATACGCTAATCGTGTTTCAAAACCGTCAATGGAAAAGTCCACCCTATCAGGGTAAAGTGGATTTATATGGATACAATATTTCAGACGATACATTACTGTGGAAAATAGAAAGTATTGATGACTATGGGAGTAGTTCGGTTTTTCCACCGTTGATTGATAACGGCAATGTTTATTTTAAATCTGATTATTCGGTTCATTGTATTAACGTTAAAACCGGAAATGAAAATTGGGTATGGGAAAGTATTACGGGCTCCGATTTATTACTCGCCAATTTATTAATTGCAGATGGAAAATTAATCGTAAAAACAGGTGGTAATGAATTATATGCATTATCATTGTCGTCAGGAGCAGTGATTTGGGAAAATACATCAGCAGGATTAACCCCTGAACCTTTAACTATGTTTGAAGACGTGATATACTATGTAACAGCCGATGGAAAATTGCACGCAGTTGCCCTTGAGGATGGAAAAGAACTTTGGTCCTTTGAGTCACCAAACAATGGTCAAGCCCCATCTTATATTACTTATTTTTACAACGGTATTTCAATTGACCCTGTTACTAAAAGAATGTATGTTACCGACATACATTACCTGAATTGTTTCCAACTAAAATGACCAGATATGAAAAATTGTTTTGTTTTATGCATCCTTTTGACCGCGTTCACAGCTACGCAGGCTCAAGACCACACAGGCCCTACACACCATTTTGCAATTGCACTGGGTTCAGATTATTTGTTCCCATTCGACAACCAACTTGATAACGTAGCAAAACCTGCAGGGTTTAACGGCAGTGTAACCTACACGTTGCAACAAGACAAAATTGGTATTCAATTGTCGCCCTTCGCTAAGTTGCATTCCGGTGAAGATTTTAATGCCATGAAACAATATTTTAAAGATGATGGTCAAACATTAACCAGTTATAATGGTGGGACCTATATCTCAACAGGTATGGACATGGGTTTGCAATTTACATTAATCGACCACGGTAAATTACCCGTATTTAAAACATTTGTTCAATATGGCTTATCCAGCGTTCGCGTTCCGGAAGTAAGTTATAGTTCTGAATCTGAAGCTTCCGGTGGCATCGATGTTCGTGCTGATCCGGGTTTAGGTTTAGGATCTAATTTACAATTCGGAATTATTTGTGATGCATTTCAATCAAATAATACAATCTATAACGTAAAACTTGGATTCATGAGCGAGTCGGCAAATATTGCCATACCCACTTCTACACATTACGATGCATTAAACGAAACAATTCGCACCAACGATATTTTTGAATGGCGTGCATTTTCACTCTATTTAAATTTATCAGTTTCGTTCGATTTATAAGAAATTAATTCGCATAAAAAAAGTTCCATAGCAAAATGTTATGGAACTTTTTTTATTATGTAAATCGATGTAATTCAATATACCTCGCTAACAATTACACGCATCGCATCTACATTGCCCATCGTATAATAATGAATACATGGCACGCCAGCTTCAACTAATTCCTGCGATTGTTGAATACACCATTTCACGCCCGCAGCTTTCACAGCTTCCGGTGTTTTACAATTATCAATTACATCACTCAATGCCTCCGGAATATCTACATGAAATGTTCTCGGAATAGAATGTATTTGCGAAGCTGCAGTAATCGGTTTTATTCCTGGTATAATCGGAACTGTTATTCCTTCTGCCCGACATTTATTTACAAAATCAAAATATTTCTGATTGTCATAAAACATTTGTGTTACAATGTAATCAGCCCCTGCTTCCACTTTCTGTTTCAAAAAACGCATGTCGCTTTTTAAATTCGGACTTTCAAAATGTTTTTCCGGATAGCCGGCAACACCAATATTAAAATCAGTTTTATATCCCTGAATACTATCTTCTTCTAAATAAATACCGTGGTTCATATCAACCACTTGTTTTACAAGTTCAGATGCAAATTTATGACCTCCGGGTTCTGCAATAAAATCTCTTTCGTTTTTTGATGCATCACCTCGCAACAATAAAACATTATCTATGCTCAAATAACTTAAATCGATTAATGCATCTTCAGTTTCCTCTTTCGTAAAACCACCACATATAATATGCGCAACAGCATCAATTTTATATTTAAATTGAATGGCGGCACAAATACCAACCGTCCCGGGACGTTTACGAATAAATACCTTGTCAAATCGATCATCACCACGTTTTTTATAAATGTATTCACTGCGGTGATAAGTAACATTTATAAACGAAGGTTTAAATTCAACTAAATGATCTAATACATCATAAATTCCATGAATACTTTTACCTTTTAACGGCGGTAAAATTTCCAGCGACAATAATGTTTTATCAGCTTTTGCTAAGTGCTCGGTAACTTTCATGAATAATTCAAATGCCTGTTCTAATAATCAGCTAACTGCCAATCCGGCCTAAAGATAGCTACACAATACATGTTATTCAAGTTCATAACATGTTGTAAATAACATATCCTTATTTGGGCAAGATGAACAATATCCTGACACTAACTTACCCGTTCTAAGCAATATGATTTGCCATTAACCAAGGCTGCCACACACAAACAAATGCCTATCTTTGCACCATGAACATTTTATTGCTTGGCTCCGGTGGTCGTGAACATGCATTGGCATGGAAAATAGCCCAATCTCCTGATTGTACACATTTGTTCATCGCACCAGGTAACCCCGGTTCGGCGACCTTGGGTATCAACGTCGATATTAAGCCAACAGATTTTGAAGCCATCAAATCATTTTGTCTCAATACACAAATAAGTATGGTGGTAGTTGGTCCTGAAGATCCACTGGTAGCCGGTGTTGTCGATTTTTTTGAAGCTGATGCACAACTAAATCATATCCCCGTTATCGGACCAAATAAAATTGCAGCGCAAATGGAAGGCAGTAAAACTTTTGCTAAAGCCTTCATGATGCGCAATGGTGTTCAAACGCCTGCTTATAAAGAATTTAATACAGCTAATAGTAACGAAGCAATAAATTATATTCAGCAACATGCCATGCCGGTGGTAATAAAAGCCGATGGACTGGCAGCAGGAAAAGGAGTGGTGATTTGTAACGATGCGGCATCAGCAACATCAGAATTACAATTAATGCTCAGCGGAAAATTTGGCGCTGCAGGAAATAAAGTAGTAATTGAACAATTTTTACACGGCATAGAATTAACCGTAATTATTTTAACCGATGGCGATAGTTATATGATTTTACCGCCATCAAAAGATTATAAACGAATTGGAGATGGCGATACCGGATTAAATACCGGTGGCATGGGCGCTGTTTCTCCGCCGCCATTTGCAACCGATGCGTTTATGGAAAAAGTAAAAAATAAAATTATTGAACCTACTTTAAAAGGTTTAAAAAAAGAAAATATCAACTACAAAGGATTTTTATATTTTGGTTTATTTAATTGTAACGATGAACCTTATGTAATTGAATATAATGCGCGTATGGGTGATCCGGAAACACAGGTAATAATGCCGCGCATAAAAAATAATATTATCGATTTATTTTCTGCTGTCGCTACTACAACCTTGCGCACTAAAACACTCGAAACCGATAACCGCGCCTGCGCAACAGTAATTCTTGCCAGCCATGGATATCCTGAAGCTTTTGAAAAAGGATTTCCGATTACAGGAATTGAAAATACAGAAAACTGTATGGTATTTCATGCCGGAACATCTGCAGGGCCAAACGATGAACTTGTTACTTCCGGCGGACGCGTCATGGCCGTTTCTGCGTATGGGAATGATTTGGCTGAAGCTTTGCGCAACTGTTACATCAATGCAGGTAGAATTTATTTTGCCTCAAGATATTTCAGAAGAGATATTGGGTTTGATGTAATGTGATATAATTGGTCAACGTTTTGTTCGAACTAATTTTCGCTTTTTAATTGCTAAAGTATGCATTACTAAATTATTGTGATGTAAATCCAAGTGCCTGATTCTCACGTAAATCTCTCCAACAAACAAGCACTTAACACAATGAAAACTTTAATTATTACAATTGCAACCCTTATAACTTTGGCCGGTTGCACTAAACAAACAGCATGTATTGGAATCGATTGCGTTCTGCCGGAAGCCGCAATTGCCATAGATTCGGTAACAACATCCGGTATTTATGTTAATTTGCCAAACAACGAAGGTGGATTTTACGCTGTTACTTTACAATTGGCTGCTGATATTAATCAGGACGATTTTTTAGAGGCTGCTTCAGCCTACACTACTGCTTCACCTTTGCCTGGAAATGAAAATGAACCATTGCCTATGCTTAAAGTTTATTATATCGCTGAAGATCAATCTTATGTGCGTGAAAATGCAAGATATATTCATGCATCCAACACTAAGTTAGAAATTATAAGTTATGGAAATAATCTCGAAGTAAATTGAATTAATTATCGATATTAAAAATTAATCACCCTTTTTTTACCTCCAACTTTGCTGAATAACCGTACGTTTCGTAAGGTTATTTTAATTTTTATATGTATTTACATACAATTTTCGCCGAATAAGTTATTTTTTCGTTACCCTTCGAAACACTTGCCTGCATTGGGTTTTACGAGATGTTTTTTGAAGATGGTATTAATAATTATCATCGGAAACCACGTTTTTCTGTCGCAAATTACACGCAACTTTTCCTGAATCATCACCGTTTTACCTTTCAAATGATAACAATTAGCAAAACAAAAAAATTAAAACGTATGAAAAAAATAATGTTGATGTCAGGCATTTTACTCGCTGTATTAATAATGCCTTCCTGTTCGAAAGATGCCCTTTCGGATGTAACAATTACGGAAGCAGAAACACTTGCAGGTGGAAGTTGGAAAGTGGTTTATTATTATGATAATAGTGACGGTGTTAGCAACGATTTTGATGGTTATACATTTGATATTGCTGATGATGGAACAATTACCGCCACCAAAGGCGCTTCAAGTTATACCGGAACCTGGCTGGTAAAAAGCAGTGATGATGATCCGGATTACAGCAAAGAAATTGAATTTACCATTGCCGGTGACAAACAAATGGACAAGCTGGATGGCAAATGGTTGATTGCAGAATTAACTGAAACCTCGATGCAGCTTAAAGATGACACACCTTCTGAAGAAATTCATCTTGAAAAACAATAATCCATTTGTAGTGTATTTAGGTCGGTAAAAAAGTTTTCACCATTGCATACTAAGTGACAGGCAAATACAGTTTATTAGCCAAGCACGAAGTTTTGTAAATCAATAAACTAAAGGAGGTGATTCAGCCAAATCGATTCTGAATGTGACATACGGTAAATGGAAGCCATGCAACGGCACACGCTTAAAAACCATTTTATTTGTAGACAACAAAACAAGCTTAATATGAGAAATTTTAGAATCCTTTCGGTAATGGTGCTCGCAGCAGTATTAGTTACCTCTTGCACGAAAAATGAGTTGAACAATATTTCAATCGCTGAGGCCCAAAGTATATTACCGGGCTCGTATAAAGTGAACGATTTTGCGGGAACGGGCGACCTGGCTCAATATCAGGATTACACCTTCGAATTTTTGAACAGTGGTGTTTTGGTTGCCACTAAGGGTGCTGAAACGTATACTGGAACCTGGACATTGGTTTCTATCAATACTGACCCGGTGTATGATCGTGAAGTAAACATCACTATTGACGGGAATGAAGAAATGACTGCCCTGAATCACAGTTGGTTCGTAAAAAACATGACAGATGTGACATTGAACCTGATTGAAGATGCAGCCGCTTCAGAAATACTGTTTATTAAAATATAATCTGACGATAAATGAAATTGGTCTGCCGGAGGGCGGGCCAATTTTTTTGCCCATTTTATCAAACAAACGTTTGGTAAATTCAAAAAACCAGATATCTTTGTTCTATGCCGGTTAAAAAAGTTGAAAAATTCGACATTATTAAGGAAGCCCTCGCACTCTTCAGAACCCAGGGCTACCACAAAACCACCATGGCTAATATTGGCGATGCATGTGGATTGCTAAAAGGTAGTGTCTATCACTACTTCTCTTCCAAAGAAGATTTAATGCGTGAAGTACTTGAAGTACTCCGCGACCATTATCGCGATAAGGTTTTTATTTATGCTTATGACGATGCACGCTCATCAACCGAAAAACTGCGCTTACTCGGTGAAAAAAGTATTGAAGTTTTTGTAAATGGTGAAGGTGCCTGCCTCATGGCAAATATTGCCATGGAAACAAATGATGTAGTACCCGAATTCAGAAAACCTATACGCGATTTTTTTGATGATTGGATTAATGCACTGGCACATATTTACAGCGACAGATATAGTAAAGAAGCGGCGCGCATTTTTGCGCAGGAATCCGTTTGTGCAATTGAAGGTGCTGCCATGATGATGCGCATTTATAATGATAAAAGTTATTTGATTACCGCTCACGATATGATTATGAGCAAATTCGAAAAAGCCAATAAATCAGCTTTAATTAATAGTAAATAATTCAATAGTTACCATATTTTTTAAAATTCAATATCAATGAACAGAATTATTAAAAAGGTTGCCGTTTTAGGGTCAGGAGTTATGGGTAGTCGCATTGCCTGCCACTTCGCAAATATTGGCGTTGAGGTGTTGTTGCTCGATATTGTGCCAATGCAACTGACAGATGAGGAGAAAAAAAATCCTGCATTGCGCAATAAACTTGTTAATGATAGTCTGCAAATGGCCATCAAACAAAATCCCTCACCTGTTTATGCACAAAAAGTAATTAAAAAAATTACAACAGGAAATTTTGAGGATGATTTATCAAAAATAAAATCTGTAGACTGGATAATTGAAGTGGTTATTGAAAATTTACAAATCAAACAACAATTATTCGAAAAAGTAGATGCACTTCGCCAACCGGGAACATTAATTACATCAAACACTTCCGGTATCCCGATTCATCAGATGATTGAAGGCAGAAGTGATGATTTTAAAAAACATTTCTGCGGCACACATTTTTTTAATCCGCCTCGTTATTTAAAATTATTGGAAATTATTCCAACCCCAAATACCGATATTTCAGTTGTTGAATTTTTAATGGATTATGGTGATCGCTTCCTGGGAAAAACTACCGTACTTTGTAAAGATACACCCGCATTTATCGCTAACAGAATTGGCGTATACAGCATAATGGTGGTTTTAAATGTGATGGAAAAACTGGGTTTATCAATTGATGAAGTTGATGCCCTCACAGGACCAATTAGTGGTCGCCCGAAATCAGCTACATTCCGCACTGCAGACGTTGTTGGAATTGATACATTAGTTAAAGTAGCAAAAAATACTTACAACGATTGCCCTAACGATGAAAGTCGCGAGATGTTTGCCGTTCCTGCATACATAGATAAATTAATAGAAAATAAATGGCTGGGCGATAAAACAGGAAATGGCTTCTTTAAAAAAGTAAAAAATGCTGAAGGAAAAAGTGAAATTCATGTGCTCAATTTAAAAACATTTGAATACAGCCCTTCAACAAAAAGTAAATTTGCCACACTCGATGCCGCAAAACCAATTGATGATTTAAAATTGCGCATAAAAGCATTACACGCCGGCTCAGATAAAGCGGGTGAGTTTTATCGCAATGTAACTGCCCTGGTAAATAAATATGTTTCATTCCGCATTCCTGAAATTGCAGATGAATTATATAAAATAGATGATGCCGTAAAAGCCGGATTTGGATGGGAATTAGGACCATTCGAAACATGGGATGTGCTGGGTGTTGCCAAAACCACGGAAATGATGCTGGCAAACGGAATTGAAGTGGCATCTTGGGTGAAAGAAATGATTGCTGCCGGAAATAAATCTTTTTATATTACCGTAAATGGAAAAAGAAAATATTACGATGTTAATTCGAAAACATATCAAGTAATTCCGGGAGCAGATGCATTTATTGTAATGGATAATTATCGTTCACAAAAACCAATTTATCAAAATGCAGGTGCAACATTACACGATATTGGTGATGGTATTTTAAATCTGGAATTTCATACTAAAATGAATGTGATTGGTAGTGAAATTCTGGAGGCCATGCATAAATCAATTGATATTGCTGAAAAAAATTATCGCGGACTGGTAATCGGGAATGATGCTGCTAATTTTTCTGCCGGTGCAAATATTGCCATGATGTTAATGCTCGCCATTGAACAGGAATATGATGAACTCGATATGGCAATTCGTTATTTTCAAAATACGATAATGCGTGTGCGTTATTCCGCTATTCCTATTGCTGTTGCGCCACACGGATTAACCCTTGGTGGTGGTTGCGAGATGACCATGCATAGTGATGTTGCGGTTGCCGCTGCCGAAACATATATCGGTTTGGTTGAAGTTGGTGCCGGATTAATTCCCGCCGGCGGAGGTACTAAAGAATTAGCCTTGCGCGCAAGCGATAAATATTTTAAAGGTGATATCGAAATACCAACGTTGCAGGAAATGAGTTTAAATATTGCAATGGCAAAAGTTGCTACAAGCGCACGTGAAGCATTTGACCTCGGAATTTTAAGAAAAGGTATTGATATAGAAGTAACTAACAGTAATCGGGTAATTGCAGAAGCTAAAAATGCTGTGCTCGAACTTGCAAATAAAGGATACACACCTCCACAATATCGCAACGATATTAAAGTATTGGGAAGAAGTGCCTTGGGGAGTTTTTATACCGGTGTCGCATCAATGCGCATGGGAAATTATATTTCAGCCCACGATGAATTAATTGCAAAAAAAGTGTGCTATGTAATTTGTGGTGGTGATTTAAGTGCACCTACCGAAGTAAATGAACAATATTTACTGGACCTCGAACGTGAAGCATTTTTATCATTACTCGGTGAGAAAAAAACACTGGAACGCATGCAGTTTATTTTAAAAACAGGTAAACCATTAAGGAATTAATTATCACAATAATAAAATTATTATATGCAGGAAGCCTATATTGTAGCAGGATTAAGAACAGCAGTTGGTAAAGCACCAAGAGGTGTATTTCGTTTTACCAGACCCGATGATCTTGCCGTTGAAGTTATTCGACAATTATTATTAAAAGTTCCGCAGCTCGATCCCGCACGTGTGGAAGATTTAATTGTTGGTAATGCTGTACCTGAAGCTGAACAGGGTTTACAAATTGGTCGTATGATTGCCGTTCGTGCATTGCCAATTGCTACAGGTGGTATGACGGTTAACCGATATTGTGCAAGTGGTGTCGAAACTATTGCCATCGCTACAGCAAAAATTAAAGCGGGAATGGCCGATTGTATTATTGCCGGTGGCGTTGAAAGCATGAGTCTTGTGCCAACTGCCGGTTGGAAAGTTGCATTAAATTATGAAACAGCAAAAGAACATCCCGATTATTATGTTGGCATGGGATTAACCGCAGAAGCTGTTGCACAACAATTTAATATCAGTCGCACAGATGCCGACCAGTTTTCCTATGAATCACATCAAAAAGCAATTAAAGCAATCGAGCAGGGTTATTTTAAAGATGATATTGCTCCAATTGATGTAACTGAAGTGTATATCAACGAAAAAAATAAACGCGCCGAAAAAAAATATACGGTTACCACCGATGAAGGTCCGCGAAAAGATACTTCGCTTGAAGCACTTGCCAAATTAAAACCGGTATTTGCAAATGGTGGTATTGTTACAGCAGGAAATTCATCACAAACTTCTGATGGTGCCGCATTTGTAATTGTAATGAGTGAGCGCATGGTGAAAGAATTAAATCTACAACCCATTGCCAGAATGATTAGTTGTGCAGTAGTTGGTGTTGAACCGCGCATTATGGGAATAGGTCCTGTTGCAGCAATTCCTAAAGCACTTAAAATGGCTAACATGCAATTACAGGATATCGATTTAATCGAATTGAATGAAGCATTTGCTTGTCAGGCACTTGCTGTAATTCGTGAAGCTGGCCTTGATCCGTTAAAAGTAAATATTAATGGCGGCGCCGTTGCATTAGGGCATCCACTGGCCTGCACCGGAACTAAATTAACCGTACAAATTGCAGCAGACCTTAAACGATTAAATAAAAAGTATGGTATGGTAACAGCTTGTGTTGGCGGAGGTCAGGGCATCGCAGGAATTTACGAACGCATCAATTAATGGTAAATATTCAAATTATAAAAATATTGTTATGGCAGAATTAACAGAAAAAATAAACACCCTTAAAGGCGGCGAATTTTTAATTAAAGACGCAACACCACAGGATATTTTTACTCCGGAAGAACTCAACGAGGAGCAATTAATGATTAAACAAATGACGAAAGATTTTGTGGATACGGAAGTAATTCCCAATCTTGATCGTATTGATAATCATGAGCCGGGATTAATGCCTGCATTATTAACCAAGGCAGGCGAAATTGGTATTTTAGGATTGCCAATTCCGGAACAATACGGCGGTTTTAGTAAAGATTTTAATACCATTTCTGTAGTTACCGAAATGACCGGAACTGCGCATGCATTTTCGGTTGCTTATGGTGCTCAAAGTGGAATAGGAACGCTGCCGATTTTATATTTCGGAACCGAAGCTCAAAAACAAAAATATTTACCGGGATTAGCTTCCGGGAAATTACATGCCAGTTATTGCTTAACTGAACCCGGAAGTGGTAGCGATGCATTAGCAGCAAAAACCACAGCAGTATTAAGTGCAGATGGTAAAAATTATTTGTTGAACGGACAAAAAATGTGGATTACCAACGCAGGGTTTGCTGATATATTTACCGTTTTTGCAAAAATTGATGGCGATAAATTCACAGCATTTATTGTTGAAAAAGGTGCAGCAGGTTTTACTATTGGTGTTGAAGAAAAAAAGATGGGCATTAAAGGTTCTTCTACCTGCCAGATATTTTTTGAAAACACACCTGTTCCTGTAGAAAATGTATTAGGTGAAATCGGAAAAGGACATTTAATAGCATTTAACATTCTCAATATTGGCCGTTATAAATTATGTGTTGGCGTTTTAGGTGGCGCAAAAGCATTAATTGACATTTCTGTTAAATATGCAAATGAACGTATTCAGTTTAATGTGCCTATTTCAAGTTTTGGTGCAATTAAATATAAATTAAGTGAACAGGCAGTCCGCACATTTGCTGCCTTAAGTGCAACTTACCGCACAAGCGATTATATAGATAAAAAAGAAAAAGAACTACTCGCAAAAGGTGTAAGTTTCGAAAAAGCATTATTGGGTGCAGCCGAAGAATTTGCCATTGAATGTGCAATTTTAAAAGTTTTTGGTTCAGAAGTACTCGATTTTGTTGTTGATGAATGTGTACAAATTCACGGTGGTAATGGTTATAGCGAAGAATATCCTGCAGCCCGCTCATACCGTGATGCTCGTATCAACCGAATATTTGAAGGCACAAACGAAATTAATCGTTTGTTAACTGTCGACATGCTGTTAAAACGTGTTATGAAAGGTCAGCTTGATATGATGGGACCCGCAATGGCAGTTCAAAAAGAATTAATGGCAATTCCTGATTTTAGTGCAGGTGATGAAGGTTTATTTGCTGCGGATGAAAAGGCACTAAAAAACATGAAAAAAGCATTTTTTATGGTAGCCGGCGCTGCGGTGCAAAAATTAATGATGCAACTAAAAGATGAACAGGAAATTTTAATGTGTGCTGCTGATATGATGAATGAAATTTATGTTGCCGAATCAATGTTATTGCGCGTAAAAAAATTAACCGAAAGCAGAGGTGAAGAAGCAACCACCATTTATCGCGATATGGTAATAATATACTTTACCGACAGTATTGACCGTTTAAATAAAGCCGGAAAAACAGCAATTGCTGCATTCGCCGGTGGTGATGAGTTACGAATGATGCTACTCGGATTAAAACGTTTTACTAAATATGATGTTGTTAATACCACTGAATTAAGAAGACGCGTTGCGGATAAAATGATTGCGGAAGGTGATTATTGTTTTTGATTAAATAATCATTTAGCGCACCAAACTGTTTAAATTTCAGCTATCGTGTTTTATCAAATGCGATAGCTGTTTTTTTTGCTAAATACGTCCATCTTGCAAAATTTGTGTTAAAAGGCTCGATTTTGAGACTTTTTTTATTACTGTTGATCAACTAATCATATTGTTTTTTCTGTAAACCTCCAGAAATGGCAGTTTTTCAATCTTACTTTCCACCCAACTGATAACATCGAGATGCGTAAATTCCTTTGCTTCGAATTTGTTGCTTTTTATTTCCAATAAAGATGTATGTAATTTATATAATGCCGCTTTATCTATTGTTTTATGCTTTAAAAAATTGATAATAATTTTATCATAACGGGTTAATTCGCCCGACTTCAATAAATAGCGGTAGGTATTGATAGCCATGTATTGTAAAAGCCTGAAATTTCGCATTTCAAGATGAACCATCAGTAGGAGCAGTCGATAACCCCTTTGAATGTATTTGTCTATTTGTCCGGTTGGGAAATTAATTAACTGCTGTAAAAATTGAAACGCTTTATCATAATTTTCGATTTTAAAAGCTAAATACGCTAATGAGTATAAAATATGCACCACAAATCTTGGGTCCATTTTTTTGCTTTGTATGCTGATTGTTTTTTCTACATCTTGTAAATGAAGCTCAATATCTCCGGATTTGCCAAAATACCCGAAGTAAGTAGTCATATTCAAAATTATGCTTGTTGTAGCCAGTGTTTTTATTCTTTCCACTAAAAGATGGTCATATTTTTTTAATGTAGTTTTAATTTTATTGATGCTGGATAATCCATCCGCGTATTTATGTAAATTGAATTCAGTGCTGGTTAAATTGGTTAGTGCAACAATATAATTTCCAATATAAGGGGAGGTTTCCAATGTATTGCCTTCCATTAGTTCAACAAGATTTTTCCTGTAAACATAACTTTTTTCCTCTTCATCTAAAATGTGATAACCAATTCCATTTATCGTATTAAAATAAATGCCGGAATACAAGGATATGGCATTGTGCTCATTGCTTAATAAGGGATGATTTAAAATGGACAGTATTGGTTTATTTGATTTCCCATCAGTAAAATTATCCGTATTGCGAATAGCATTTAATAACTGACAGTCAAGATAAATATACTGCCTTGTGTTATAATATTGATTAATGGTATTTAATTCGTATTCAAAATTTTGGTTAAATGTTGTTTCGTATTGCTGAATGGAATAATGTATTTTACTAATATTTTCCTCCAACTGCAAAATGCTTATTAAATCAATGTAGCGATGTTCTGAGCTTGCAATCTTTTTTGCTTTCTGTACATATTTCAAACTCTGGTTGAGCAAATTTTTGTCATATAACATTTGTGCCTTTCGGAAATATTCCTTTACCCTGTAACCTCTGTGATTTTCATAATGGTAATTTGTAATATGGTCCAGAACGAGATTGTGGAGGTAATTTTTCATCACCGAAAAACTTTCCCCCTTCTTGCTTTTCCCCATTGCTGTTTTAATGGCAAGCTCGTCATAAATATTTTGCCTGCTAATCGCATTAAATAGGGTGAGGTAATTTTTTGCTTTAGCTCCGCCTGTGTGTTTAGTGTGTAGGGTGAAATGAATTTTTTCCTTTCTACTCATCGATTTTATGAGCTCAAAGAGGTCGTTTGAAGGGGTCATGCAGAATAAGGTTTTTAGATGTACAGGACGTTATTGGTTCCAAAGTTAACTAATAATAACAAGCCTTAAAAGCCCTTTAAATATGTAAGGAATGGTTATTCAGTTTATAAACTAACCTAATAATGAAATATATTTAATATAATAAATAGAGTGCCTGTTTCTACTTTTGGCATCATAAAATAACCTTAAATAGCAATGAAATCTATGCTTTCAACCAATAATTGTTTTCTGTTAAGATTGTTTACAGCGGTGGTTGTGCTTTTAACCGCTTTACCTGTTCGGGCTCAAATATCTCAGGAATGGGAATTCAACTACAACGGCACAGAGCTGGTAGGCGACATGGGTTGGGATATCGCAGTTGATGCCAACGGAAATTCAATAGCTGTTGGTTATGAAAATGATAAAGATGCTGTTGTTACAAAATATGACCCCGCAGGAAACCTACTATGGTCAATTGCCCACAATGGCAGCGCAAATGACGTAGATATTTTTTATGCTGTTGCCTTAGATGCCACAAACAATATTTATGTAACCGGTTTAAGTCAGGAAATTGGCAGTAGTTGGGATATTATTACCAATAAATATTCGCCGGAGGGTGATTTAATGTGGTCAAAATTGAAAAATGGAACTTCTGATATCGAAGAAAACGGAATAGATATCGCTGTTGACGAAGAGGGTAATGTATACACCGCCGGTTATATTGATCAGATTGAAACCGCTCAGGATTATTGTCTGATTAAATACGATAACGACGGAAATGAATTATGGATGGAAACCTGGTCAGGCGAAAGTGCATTAAGTGATGTGATTTACGAAATAGTAATTGATGGCAATGGCAATATTATCGTAAATGGCAGAAGCGATGGCGGAGGTGAAAATTACGATGATTTTGCCACAGCAAAATATAGCCCTGACGGCACATTACTTTGGTTAAACAAATACCATCAGATATACGGTGAAACCGGCTTTACTATTGATGTTGATGATGCAGGAAATGTTTATGCCGGTGGCTGGGCAGCCGATGGAATTTCGATGGGCGATGCTTTGATAATTAAGTATAGTCCTGATGGAGAAAATTTATGGGAGCAACGTTACGATAATGGCGCTGAAGGCATTTCAGAAGCCTGGGTAATCAGAACATTTAATGATGTTGTTTATATGGCTGGTGTTTCTGCTGATTTTCCTGAAACTAATCAGGATTTTATGATTTTGAAATATGATAGCGATGGCAATTTAATCTGGGATATTGCTTATGATGACGGCAGTGCGGATAATGAATATTTGACAGATATGGATATCGATAACGAAGGTAATATTGTTGTTTCCGGAACCATTTATTATGAAACCACCAGTGATATCTTAACTCAAAAATATGATGCAGATGGTAATTTAATCTGGTCAATAAAATATGATGGTGATGCGAATAGCGTAGATGAAGGTTATGCAGTTGCTACTGATAATGACGGTAATGTTTTTATAACCGGATTTGATATCAACCAAGGCATGTATACCGATTTGTTTGTAGTTAAATACAGTGAAGCAATAATTGAAAATATTTTACAAGATAATAGCTCTGAATTTGTAATTTATCCTAATCCTGCTGATGAAATGATATTTATTGATGCGCCATTTTTAGATGGCGATGTTTATATATATAATTCAATAGGGCAGTTAGTGCAAAGTAATCATATTAATAATGTTAATCGCTCAATTGCAGTGGATGAATTAGTTGCGGGAAATTATTTTATTTTCTGTACAACAGATAAAGAAACCGGTTGGGGCAATTTTATTATTAAATAACATTTGAAGAGGGTTTCCGTTGTAAGGAAAACCGGATGATACAAATATGATAAACACAGTTTTAATGTTGTTCGTGAATTTGTTGACATATTTGAATATCAAATGGTTTTGTTTTCAGACCGACATTTACCCGGATGCCGGTCTGCTTTTTATTTAGGCTGAAACCCTTTTAGATGTTGAGTTCTAAGCATAAATATTATTTTTTTTGAAAACATATTTAAATCGTAAATAAAATGAATTTCATTAAAATATTTCATTCGGCTTTGATAGTATTTAGTGCATTGAATTACCGGGTCAACGAAAATTTAATTATGCCGATATTATAAATTAATATATCTGTTTTAACCAATAAGAATTGAGGTGATTAGTGTTTAAAGGGAGCGGCAGTGGTCGATAAAAACTAGCGCAGCTCCCATTTTTATTTTATCATAATGCAGTAAATTGTTAATCAGTAGATAGAAATATATTTTATCCTATCTAATGATTACTAAAAAAATTAACCTTTTTTTCCTGCTAATTGCAACAAGTGTTTTTACGTTACGCGGGCAAGAAATTGAATTTGAATGGGTAAAACAAATAGCTGGTGACCACTTTTATGATTTACTAGATTAGGTACAGTTTACACCGAAAGTGGTGATTATGCGCAATCTTTTGAAATAGATGGCGCTTGCGAAAGTCTTATAAACCTTCATCTTATAATAAACCCATCACCTGTTGTGGAAATAGTTGCCAAAGAAAATTCTTTAACAGCAACTGTGGGTTTTAGCACTTATCAATGGATAAGTTGCAGCGATTTGTCTGAAATTCCCTACGCCAACGCTAATATTTTTGAGGCGGGTGCATCGGGTGAAGATGTTGTAATAGCTGCAACTGCAGCCGGTTGTGCAGATACATAGGACTGTATTGTGATAATATTTCAGAATTTGGCTGAATTCAATGAACATTTTGATTTAATTTATCCAAATACTGTTGTAAATGAGCTAGTTATAAAATCTGTTACATTTAGAAAATTCAATTTTTGTTTACTGATATTTATGGACGGGTTTTGATGGATAAAAAAATTAATAGTTATACAATTAATATTCCGGTTGCAGATTTTAAACATGGTACTTATTTTTTATCTGTTGCTTCAGGCGGATACCAAAGGGTTTATTAAGTTGTTTTATTGTAGATCGATTTTAAAGTAATAATCCGTTTCAGTTAAATTTTATTGATCAATAATTTTTTGCAAAAATGTAAGTTTCAATTTATTAGTTGCATTTGTGATGTCACTTTACACTGTAAACTTTTATTATTTTAACCTTTAGGTCTACTCAATTCAGGACTACTAAAAGGTTATTTACTATCAATGTTATCACTTACCGCGCATTAAAGTATTGAAATGCAAATGAATGCATAAAACGCCTTTGCGGGCAATGGCTAAATGCCAATTTCCATCAGAAACCTGCCAATTTTGCCGTGTTTTATTATAAATATCCGCTATTTTGCGTATATTAAATTAGACAATCAAGTAAGAATGGGCGAAATGAAGGCGAAATTTTCACTTCACAAATTATTAATATGTGAAAAGTACCAACAAACCCCATTTTGCAAGGGTTTGATGTACATCTGCCTCTCATTTCAATTTATTGCAAATTTTTCATCATTTTGGGCAAAACGCTGTCATTTTTGCAACTAATCCTAACTTTAACGAACCCTCAAATTGACGGAAAACCGTTAATATGTTGACATTCAAGAATTTTTTTTTGTTTGTACTTTGGAATTCAAATTCGAAAGCTATACTTTTGAATCCTGATTTTTACCAAAGTCACAAACACACACAGAATGAAACATTTTTTTATTACCTCATTATGCACATTTGCGTCGATAGCAGCGTTTTCCCAGCCTGCATCGTATTTCACCGCTGATTTAGAAAACTGGACCGGCTTATGCGAATGCTTAAACCACCCCTCTGTTTCATGGGCTTCAGTTGCAGGTTCACCGGGAGGAGCTGCCAAAGGAACTGATAATGCTAATGGAACTTGGTACTTTAATAGCCCGGCTGCCTTTAATATCGACTTGTCTACTTAATTATGGTGGAACTTTAAAATTTGATCAGAAGCAAAATGGTACTATTGCATCTCAAACAAATTTAGAAGATGTAATGTTGGTAAAATCTGATGGGACAAGAATTGTTTATAATACTTCATCTAATCCATCTAGTGTTGCTTGGTCATCATATGCAATAACACTAACTGAAACAGGTTGGACCTATACCAATTTAGCAGGTGCAGCAGTTAGTTACACAGACTTTATGGACTTTCTCGCAACATTTGCTGTAATAAAAATTAGAGGAGATTATTCCACGTCTACAAGTGAATCAACCTGGATGGACAATGTTATTTTAGCAACTCCTCCAATCCTGCCAATAGAATTAAGCACTTTTACCGGTCAACTTGAAAATAACTCAACTGCAGTAATAAACTGGGAAACTTTAACTGAACACAACGTAAGCCATTTCGCTATTCAAAAAAGCAGCGATTTAGGACAAACATTTGATATTATTGGTAAAGTAGACGCTTCCGGTAACAGCACCGTTGAGAATTTTTATTCATTTATTGATGAAAATTGCACAGGTGAAAGTTATTACCGTTTGCTTGTTATTGATAATGACAATAGCATCGCCTATTCACCGGTTATAGTTGTTAAAGGTAATACTGTGAACACAGGTAGTATCGAATTATACCCAAATCCGGCGAATACTAATCTTGTAATTAATAATTCAATCGTTGGTTTTAACTACGATTTTATTGTTATCACCGATATCTATGGTCGTGAGGTTAATCGCATTGCAAATGCAGATAACCAGCAGTATAATCTCGATTTAAGTAACCTTGCCGAAGGAATGTATTTTGTAACATTAAACAATGCTACTACATCTTATTCAGCACCTTTTCAAATTGTTAGATAATTAAAGGTTACCAAAACAAACTAAATTTTATTATTTAATCGCTGTCTAAACGGGGCCTGCTTGACCCCCATATATGTATCAAGTTTATTGAACCTTTATTTCAAAAAAAATTAACACTTACTAATTATGAAAAAGTTCTCCTTATTAACGCTGTCATTTATCCTGGCCTCGTTTATCACCACTCAAGTTAAAGCGCAAATTACGCTTTATAACTATTCGACAAATATCAATGGCTTTGCCAACTATGTTGATCCAAACTTAACTGCAGAAAAACTCAGAAGAGTTAAAGGTGCTTCCGGAACAGGCGCAGGTATTATTTGCCCTATCGGTTTTACCTCTAAATCTTTTAGCGAATCAGAAATCTGGGCTGATAATATGCCTAGTGTGGTTGCAACTTTACTTCCCGGAACCGGCGTAGATATGGTTGTTGGAAAAGTTGATTTCGATATGCGTATTTCTGAAACCGGTCCTATTTATGTTCGTGTTGCCTACAGTGTTGATGGTGGTACTACATGGATTGATAATGGTACTGATTTCACACCTCCAATTTCTGATTGTGGTGATGTTACTGCTCACGTAGAATGGGATATGGCTGATTTTACTGCTACTGACAAATTTTATGTTCGTGTATATGCTTTCGGTTCTGTTAACCCTGGTGGAAGATTTAATATCAGTAACCTGAATGTATATGGCGCTTTAGATATGGTTGATGCCGATGGCGACGGTTACGGTGAAGCTATCGATTGCGATGAAACTAATCCTGATATACATCCGGGTGCAGAAGAAATTTGTAACGCTATCGATGAAGACTGTAATGGTGTTTCTGATGAAGTTTCTGTTGCTATAACTCCAACAGGTGAAATCTATTTATGTAATAATGAAGAAACAATCGAATTGTTTGCAACTCCGGGTTATGAATCATACCAATGGTACAAAAACGGTAGCCCAATTCCTGTAACTTCTGCAAGTATAATTATTGAAAATCCTGGTTACTATCAGGTTGAAGCAACTCAAGGTCTTTGTTCTGCAATTTCTGAAGTTCAGGCAATTGCTTCTTCTGAATCTCCATTCGCAAATATTTATTACCCTGATGGATTAGATCTTTGTGTTGATGATTCTTTATTAATTAAAGCAAGTTATGATGAATTATATAACTGGCAATGGTTCCGCGATGGTTCTCCTATCGATGGTGAAATTAACTACAAAATGTTAGCACTTTTACCTGGAACTTATTATTGTGAAGTAACAACTGTATTAGGTTGTGTTAGAAATACAGAAGAAATTGTTATTACACCTTGTCGTTTAGGTAACGATTTTGCAATCAGCTCAATGACTGCTTATCCAAACCCTGCAAACTCTACAGTGTCATTTAATATTCAAACTGGTGACAATACAACTACAACTGCTGTTTTATCTATTATCAGCCTGAATGGTCAGGAAGTAATAAATATTCCGGTTGAAATTGTTGATGGTTTATTTAATACATCAGTAAATATCGAAACATTAACTAACGGTATTTATACTGCAAGATTAATTACGGGCACTAACCAGTTTACTTCTCGTTTTACGGTAGTTAAGTAATAGTAGCTTTATTTTATAATTCGAAGGGCCAGCTGAATAAGTTGGCCCTTTTTTTATTTATCTAGTACAGCTTTTTAATATGCTCAAATGATTAATTAATGCAGGTAAGGTAAATGAATTGTATATGTATAATCGCTATTAGGAGCAACAGCATTTAGTCTTAAAATATACATGCCTGAAGCAATTTTATTTTCATTGATTACAAATGAATTGAAATTATCATCTATCGCAATGGTATTGGAATATACCACTCGCCCTGATAAATCGAATAAATTTAAATTATAGTTGCCTGCTGTTAAGTTGTCGGTTTGCAACGTTATTTCTTTTAATCCTGAAATAAATGCAAACGCTGAACCTTCCGAATTAAATGCGCAAGCAGTATATACTACACCTAACTCATTTGTACTTAAATCGTAATTTACTAAACGCAATTTGTAATAATCTCCTGCACGAGCATCTGCAATAAATTCGTATTGCTGACTTTCGTTCGAATTACCAATTGCATTTATTGTTGCAACATCATTAAAATGTAAGCCATCTGTGCTTGCAGATAAAATAAAATAGGCCGTGTTTTGTTCCTGTGCAGTTTCCCAACTAATTATTGTTTCATCATTACCGCATACTGCGTCGAAACCGGTTAATACTAGTGGCAAGGTATGCGTAGTTTGATCAAGTAACGTCCATACTCTTGTAAAATCCGTATTATTAAACGGAACGCCTGATACTTCATTGTTTGCTGTATTTACTACACCGCCAACAGGAAATAATTCCCAGTCATCTGTGGCTTCATCATAACGTTCCGCTTTTAAATCGGCTTCAGTTATTGTATTGCCGGGCGCAAGATATTCTCCATCGATATAGGTGAATAATATATCACCTGAAGGTTTATTGCTATAACCGGTCGCATCTAACATCCAAAACCGGTCTATCACCTCACCTGAATTATTTGTAAAACCCATATTGGTCATATTTAATACACCAATCGGTTTATAAGTGTCGTTATCCCAGTTGGCACCCGGATAAGTGGAAAATAAAATGGCTCCTGAACCGGTTCCGCCAATAGTTACATTTAAATTAACCGGAATTTTATTTCCGGATGCACTGGTAAACGGTACAACAAAATTTCCACTGTTTGTCCCAATATTCCATTTAATAATATTGTTTTCTGATTCACTAATAATATTTCCACCTGTGCCAAGTGTTGAAATAGCATTTGTATTGTTATTGTCTATTACCACATAAACCGAATTGGATAAAACAATATTCGCATCGTTATTTATTACAATTCGCGATTGTGCATTTGCATTTACAACCAATAATAAACCTGTTGCAATTAAAATCGTTTTCATAAACTACAATTTAATTAATGCTGAAAATAAATTTATTCACCAATTTTTATTTTCAGGGTTTCTACTTCCTGCATTAAAATTGCAATTTGTTTTTGCTGCGTTTCAATTATTGCCTGTTGCTCCTGCATGGCCTGAACCATCGGCACAACAAATTCTGAATAACGCAATCCATATAATCCATTTTCATCAGTAGGTTTATCAACCCCACTGAAATCATAATTAACTTGCTTTGCCGCAGTTTCAACTTCCTGTGCAATAAATCCGGTGTAGATAATATCTGATTTTGATGCAACTGAATTCTGATTAACAGTTGAGTCGGCAATATTTAATTGATTATTAATTGCATTTACATTTAAATTATAAGTAACCGGTTTTAATTGCATGATAAAACTTAATCCCGGAACATTTTCCTGAACATTTGTTTTTACACGACCATCAGAAATATTTGTCCATGCAACATAACCGCCTATACTTGTTACGCTTGCATTACCAATACGAATTTGATTACTTGCTGTTATACGTGAACCATTTCCAACAGCAGTTGAATTATCGAAATTTGTAGCCACTGCTTGATCGGCATCATAACCTAAAAATGTACAGTAAGTATTTGCATCATTAAACCCTCCTGCACTGTAACCTCCTGCTGTATTGCCTGTTCCTGTTAAATTGGCGGCTAATGCATCTCTACCGATAACTGTATTATATGAGCCGGTTGTGTTTGAATTCAAAGCCTGAGTACCAACTGCTGTGTTATTATTACCGGTAGTTGTTTCGCGTGCAGCATTATAACCCAATGCCACATTATTGGCTCCGGTTGTGCATGCGTACAAGGCAAATGTTCCTGCTGCGGTATTTGAACTAGCGGTTGTGCTTGAGCGTAAACTTTGATACCCCACAGCCAAATTATAGTTTCCGGAAGTATTGGTATAAAGTGCTTCTAGTCCTAAAGCAGTATTATTAACACCGGATGTATTAGCAGACATTGCTGATAATCCGATGGCAGTATTGTTTGAGCCTGTTGTATTATAGCGCAAAGCGTTTAATCCGAATGCTGAATTATTATATCCGGTTGTATTAGCATATAATGCATATGAACCAAACGCACTATTATAATATCCTGTTGTGTTTGACCGGCCTGTTTGTGTACCAACATAAGCGTTGTCGTATCCTGTTGTGTTGGCATAACCTGATTCTAAACCAATAAAAACATTATTATTTGCAGTGGTGTTTGATAATCCGGCGTCTGTTCCTATAATAATATTATTACTTCCTGTGGTATTATCATGTCCGGCTCCGACACCAATAAAATTATTTTTATTACCTGTAGTTGTAGCCTGACCACTATTTACACCAATAAATGTATTAAATAAACCTGTTGTGTTTGCATATCCTGCATCTTCACCAATAAATGTATTCCAATAACCGGTAGTATTTGCGCGACCTGATTCTTGTCCGACAAATGTATTTTGATAACCTGTTGTATTGAGTAGACCGGAATTTGTACCAATAAAAGTATTTGAACTTGCAGTAGTATTTTGTTCGCCGGCATCTGTGCCAATAAATGTATTTTCGCTTCCTGTTGTATTAAAATATCCGGCATCCTGACCAACAATTACGTTAGAGTAACCTGTTGTATTTGTGTAACCACTTTGCTCTCCAACAAATGTGTTTGAAAATGAAGTGGTATTAGAATAACCGGCATGTTTACCGATAAATGTATTTAAATAGCCTGTAGAATTTTGTCCGCCTGCACCATATCCAACAAAAGTATTTGAAGCACCGGTTGTATTAAAATTTCCTGCAGTGGCACCAACTGCAACATTATAATTCCCGGTTGAATTCAAAATCAAGGCATAACTACCAACTGCAGTATTAAACGATGCAGTTGTATTACTATATAAAGCTGATTCTCCAAAGCCAACATTGCCAAACCCTGTAGTATTGCTGTATAAGGCATAATTACCAAATGCAGAATTCGCAGAGCCTGTAGTATTCAAATAAAAAGAATTAGCTCCGGTAGCAGTATTCCAGGCGCCTGTCGTATTGGTATATCCTGAGCGATAACCTTCAAAATGATTTTCTGTTCCTGTTGTAATGCCGTTTCCGGCTTCTAAACCAAAAAATGAATTGGTACCATCTTCAAGATAAAATGCTTTCATGTTATTCACCTTGCCCATAAATGCCGCCCCATCGGTAGTTCCAATAAAATTGGTGCCTGCCGTGGTTCCTGAATTACCGGTGATACTCCAGCCAGCACTGGCGGTGGAAATATTTACCCAAACGCTGCCATTGTAATACCAGAACCCTGCTGTTCCATCTGTCTGGTAAATTAATAATCCTGTAGCCGGACTAGCAATAGCCGTTTTTTGGGCGGCTGTAACTCGCGGAACCAGGAAACCTTTGGTGGTAGATTTTATTTCCAGCATAGCCGAATTATCTGCGGCGCTGCCATCGGTGTTTATTGCAACATTTTGTGCATCTAATGTTGCAGCGAGCAGAATGGTTACTGCCAGCATAAGTAGCTTATTCATAATAACTGGTTTTGGTAGTAAATCAGTTACAAGATTATACCGGATAGCAATAAAAAATAAGTAGACTTTTTAGGCATTGTAGCGACAAAAGGCACTTAAACTGTTACATAACCACTTGATTATAAGGTAGTTATAAAAAAGAATGTAACCAAGCTACAGCAGACTGGTCATCACCAAAAATGCGGGTAGGACGAACCGGTTTATTTACTTTCAGGTAAAAATTGGCTAAAACACGAATCGGCCAGTTATCATGAATAACTAAGGCGTCTGCAATTGTTAATTCATGAGCAGCAACAATATCTTTAGCTTTTTTGCTGAATCCAATATTGGTAGCATATAGGGCCAGGATAGGGAATTTTTTACCCTGGCTAACACTTTTAATACCTTCTAAAACCTGGGTAACATCAGGCACATCAAAAAAATGACCTTGTTTTATTTGTACCTGAACGATTAAATCGTGGCGTAAAAAAATGGTGAATTTATTTGTGTCAATTATTTCTGAAACAGGAATCTCAGGATGTTTAATATTGGCGGAGATAATTGACATGCGACTATAAATCTCGGTTATTTTTAAACCAACACCAAATTTTTATTCAAATCAATTTGCAAATTCCTTACAAAACAAAAACCCCGGCTTAATGATTAAGCCGGGGTTTTGTTGAATTATTTTATGTATTTATTCTACAATTACCTTTTCAGTGTAAACACCGGAATTATCAGCATTTATTAAACGAACAAAATAAATACCCGCAGGTAAATCATTTAGGTCGAAGGTCATTTTACCGGAAGCTGTTTCCCAGTTGTAACTTCTTACAATATAACCTGTTGTGCTTACAATATCAGCATGTTGAATGTTTGCGCTAAATGAAGCAACAGCGTTAATTACATTTTTTGCAGGATTAGGATAAATTAAAAAATTATTATCGTTAACCGGTGTAACAATTAATGTTTCACAATCAACAGCTTCAACACCTAAACGCGCATGAAACACACCTAAAGCATTATAATTTGCGCTATCCAGCACGCTGTAAAAATTAACTTCTACAGTTCCGCATCCCGGAAGCGGATCAAACGCACCATCGTGATAATTACGTGCATCAAATTTTACGTACACAGTTCCGGTTGTATCTGCAGGAGCATCAAAATAATAATCAGGTTCATCAGCAAAATCGGCCCAACATAAATTAAAATCACATACCGAAGTTTTCCAACCTTCAGGTATATCATTTACTGTTCTGGTCCAGGTCATTGTTTGATTAGTACCCATATTGTGAAATTCGATATGTACTTCGTTAATGGTAGTAGGATCGCCATCAATTTCGGCAGTAGCGGGTGTCAATGAGATTTGTGAAAATGCCGAAATGGATAACATCGATATACCGGCAACAAGAAATACTTTTTTCATATGATAATAAATTAATAAGGGTTATTTTTTTAATATTTTAATGTTGTTCCAGAGAGATGAGGAAGGTGATTTGTTTTTTCTGCTTAAATACTAAGCATCTGAAATTTAAAAAAGAGCAGCACGATTTAATGTGCTGCTCTTTCTAAAAATGAATTATTTTATAACATTTAATTTTTCAGTTTGAGTGCGTTGTGTTCCATCTGTTAAATAGAAGAAATACATACCGCTCCTTAAATCTGAAGTCATTAACTGATAAGCATCAGTGCCGGCTGCAATTGCATCCTGCATAATAATTTTACCAGTGATATCTGTAACTACAAGGGTGTAATTTTTATCGATATTACTTAATGAAATTACAGTTGAGTTTACAGCAGGGTTTGGATTCGCAGCACCTAATAATCCTTGAATAGCCTGATCGTAAGCAATACCATCTAAATCACCTTTAAAGTAAAGGTAAGTTGCTTCCATAACTGCATTACGAACAGCATCATCTTCAATCATTTCTATACCAATACCCAAATAAACTGTTTTGTAGTCAGATGTTTCAGAACGAACACCACCTACTTTAGTTCCGGCATTGTAAGTGAAAATATCAAAACCATCAACACCGTTTACTTCAATTTGATCAGGATAGTAATATGTGGTACCATAAGGTTTGCTGATATCACTTGCAGCAACATCACCATACCAAGGTTCATCAACAACTGCAGTAAATGAAGTAGCACCTGCAGCAGCATCATTTACAAATGAAGCGTGTAAATAATTTTCATAAAAATCAACAGCTTCAGGATAGTATGCAGCGTATTCATTTACTTCCCAACCTATATCTTGTCCTGAAATAAATAAATTACCACCATTATCGAGGAAATTCATTAATTGATCAATTTTCGCAGCATCGCTAACTAAACCAGGGAAGGTCCAGCCTACGTTGTAATAAATATTTTCAACGCCATCTAATGAACCGCTGTCGAAACCTTTTTTCATTGTAAAATGAGAAGTTGCAGCCCATGTAGTAACGCCTGCAGCATCTAATGCATCTGTATATAATGATTCCCAATCGTAAGTTCCATAAGGTGTTCCATCACCGAAACTTACTTCGTTATTTACAACTAAATCTGTAACGCCGGAAATAACATAATAATTTAATACCTGCGGCATAATTTCCGGATTATCAGGAAATTCAACTGTAATTGTATATTCACCAATTGCAGATGTACTTCCAACGTTAACATTTAAATCGATTGGTAAAGTACTTAAAGCATTAATTGTTGAAGATGCAGTTGATGTATAAGTTGTTCCGTTATAAACAAATTCAGCACTCCAGTCGCCCGGTTGTGAAGCAGTTAATGTAATGTCAATATTCGCATTTGCATCACCAAGGTTGATAATATCACCAGCGAATGCATTTGCACCACCAACTGTTCCTTGTGTGAAAGCTGCAGCTGACATATTTACAACTTCTACTTCAGGATCGCCTGCTGCACCTGAATTTAAAACTTCTTTTGTTGCAACATTTTGTACCCATGCTAAAGTCATCATATTAGCTGGAACATAAACTGCATCATAAGTATAAGAATAATCAAATGAAACTGATGAGCCAATTGCAGCAGGTGTTATAGCAACACCACCTGAACCGGTTAAAAATTCACGAAAAACGTTAGGAAATTCAGTTTCACCATTTGTGCCGGGAGCTGATACATAATCAATTATATGTTCAACTGCAGCAGCTTTTAATTTATAAGTACCAGCAGGAACAGTTCCAACAGTTTGCACTTCAATATGCACGTTAACTGTTGAACCGGCAACTGTTTCAGTAACCAAAATACGAATAGGGCTTGATTCAGCAACAAGGTTGTTAACGATGTCTTGTGTTACACCTGCAGGTGAACCAAATTCGGTTCCGTTTGCAAACATATCAGGCACACCTGAAACACCATAATAATCTACCATGGCATCACTTTCACTCGGATTAAAATCATACATCGGGTCAATTCCCGGCCATGAAGTATGGTAGGCAACGTGGTGTACATTACTTTCATTCGCGTAATAAACGTCCTGAAAAAATGGATTCTGAGCCGCACACGGTCCGCATGACGCTTGTGTAAAATGCTCAAATAAGGGATATTTTTTTGCTTGCGCAAAGGTGGTAGCAGATGTTAAAAGGAGCACTGCAACCGATAATGAGTAAAAAATTTTTTTCATTTTTAGCAATTTTAAGTATTAAAGGTAGCGACTTAGTACAATCTTTACAAAGGAAAAAGGCTGTACTGACATGGAAGTGACAATTTTTTCTGATAGTTGACGATTTCGGTGGATTACGATTGAGGTGTAGCCCAAGCAAAACCAATACCTTTGTAACATGTTTCAGCCAATAAATGAGGCCATTATTGCTGCTCTGAAGGCAATAACAGGCGAAAATTTTGTTTTTTTCGATGCGGAAAACCTTGAAAAATACGCCCATGATGAAACGGAAGACCTGCGATATTACCCTGAAATAGTAGTAAAACCGGGCACTCCGGAAGAAATTGCAGCTATTTTAAAGTTGGCTAACCTGCATGATTTTCCCGTAACCCCTATGGGCGCACGAACCGGATTGAGTGGTGGAGCACTGCCTGTTTTTGGTGGAATTGCGCTGAGCATGGAACGATTTAACCGCATTCTCGAAATAGATGAACGTAACCTGCAGGTAACAACCGAACCCGGCGTTATTACCGAAGTGCTACAAAATGCCGTTATTGAAAAAGGATTGTTTTATCCACCAGATCCTGCCAGTAAAGGGAGTTGTTTTATTGGTGGAAATGTAGCCGAAAATTCAGGTGGACCAAAAGCGGTTAAATATGGTGTTGTAAAAGATTATGTGCTCAACCTTGAAGTGGTATTACCTACAGGTGAAATAATTAAAACCGGTGCAAATGTTTTAAAAAACGCAACTGGTTATAACCTTACACAATTATTTGTAGGTAGTGAAGGTACACTTGGAATTATCACCAAAATTGTTTTGAAATTAATTCCGTATCCACAAAAAACACTTTTACTGCTCGTGCCTTTTACAGATGCAACAAAAGCTTGCGCAGCAGTAGCCGAAATATTTAAAGCCGGCATAACGCCTAGTGCCATGGAGTTTATGGAGCGTGATGCAATTGATTATGTATTAAAATTTAATACAGATATTAACGTTGAAATTAAAGACCATATTAAAGCACATTTATTAATTGAAGTGGATGGAAATAATATGGATGTATTAATGCAGGATTGCGAATTAATTACTCAAATAGTTGAACAATTTGATTGTGACGAAATATTATTTGCTGAATCAGAACGTGAAAAAAACGACTTATGGAAAATGCGTCGTAAAGTAGGGGAAGCTGTTAAACAACATTCTGTTTATAAAGAAGAAGACACCGTAGTGCCTCGTGCTGAATTACCAAAATTATTGTCCGGTGTAAAATTAATTGGTGCTAAATATGGTTTTCAATCGGTATGTTACGGACATGCGGGAGATGGAAATTTACACGTTAATATTATAAAAGGCAACCTTACTCAACAGGAATGGGATTCACGTTTGCGGCAGGTATTACCGAAATTTTTGAACTGGTAATTGGATTAGGGGGTACAATTAGTGGTGAGCATGGCATTGGTTTAGTGCAAAAAAAATATATGCCATTGGCATTCAATGAAGTACAGCTAAATATCTTCAGGAACCTCCGTAAACTATTCGACCCAAATGGGATTCTGAACCCTGGAAAAGTGGTGGATTAAACAATTTTTTAAAGTTTTTTACGTTTTTTTCGGAAAGTTCATTTTTTTGTCATAATTTTTCAGCAACAAAGTCGGCTGCCCTGCGTTTTACTACCTCAAACGACAGGCAAAATGAAACAAACACCTGTCTGCACACACTCACCTGATCGCACACACACAGGTTTGTTCACTTATTAGATTACCACTTTATGCCACGACAGGTATTATTTATAGTTGTTGCTGTATTACTACTGTGCAATTATCAAATTTATGGTCAGGAATTTTCCGGTCTAAGAACGGATAATTATTCCGGGTCGAATGGTATGTTGTTAAATCCCGCAGCACCTATTTCAGGGAAATTACCATGGGACGTCAATATTCTTGCTTTTGGAATTAATGAAGATAATAATTACCTAAAAATTCCGGACCCACTTTTTAAATATGTAACTACTTCTGATAGTATTACAGATGTTGATTTTTATAACCCGAATAAATTATATGGTCATGGAAATGTATTGTTACAATTGCCTTCAGGATTTATAAAATTTGATGATTATGCAACGGGAATTTTTTTTACTGCTCGTACTGCAGGATATGTGTTAAGTAAAAAAGATACGCAGGCTGTTTCAAGAGTTTTGGATGTTCCTATAGATTCTACTTTGTATATGCCTGAGTTTAATGCAGGTGCGCTAATTTGGGGAGAGGTTGGTGTAAATGGGGAAATGACTTTGGCAAACAATTCATTATTTGCCATACATCTCGGTATTAACTTGAAATATCTTGCAGGGTTTGAAGCAGTGTCATTTAGAAATAACAACGAATTTAATTATTTAAAAGATACACTCAATACTACTACTCCTTATTTTGATGCCAATTTTGATTATACCCGTAATCTTGGTTCTAACTTATTATACGACCCTTCTAATTATGCATTAAATGGAAGTGGTTTTGGAATTGATATTGGTGGATATTTTGAAATTCATAAAAGGTCAAAATTTAAGTATTCAAAAAAACTGGAATACACATGGAAATTTGGTGCCGCATTAGTTGATTTAGGTGCAATAAAATTCAAAATGAATTCCGGATCATATCACTTGGTGCAGGATGAACCACTGGTTGTTTCAAATCTTGTTTTAGACTCAATTGGTGATATTGATGAATTTAACAGAACCGGTTCACGAACAATTTACGATAATAGTGAGCAATCAAAAGACCGTAGCTCATTTGCAATGTATTTGCCTGCTGCATTAATTTTAACTGCAGATAAACCGCTGCCACATAACTTTTATATTCAGGCAATGATTGTACGTCGTTTGCCGAATTTTGAAACTAATTTAATTGCAAGGTCCAATTTATTTAATTTAACTCCACGCTATGAATCGCGTAAGTTGGGTGTTTCTATGCCGCTATCGGTTTATGAGGACAGGGAGTTTAGAATGGGAGCCTCTGTCCGGTATTTATTTTTAACAGTGGGTTCAGATAATCTTCGTACCTGGACGCATGAAAAAGATTATGCATCAATTGATTTTTACGTAGGTATTAAAATAACACCGTACTGGCTGGTGCCTGATTCGAAAAAGAAATTTCTTGAATGTTTAAAATGGTAATTATAACGGTGCTATTACCATAACAAATTCGCCGCGTGGATCATGTTTTGTAAAATGGGCGAGCAATTCTGCAGCAGTGCCGCGCCTTGTTTCTTCGAATTTTTTAGATAATTCCCGCGACACACTAATTTTTCTTTCACCACAATACTCAACCAATTGCGTTAATGTTTTAATTACACGATGTGGCGATTCATATAAAATAATTGTCCGTGGTTCTGCAGCAAGTTCTTTGAACTTGGTCATGCGTCCTTTTTTAACGGGTAAAAATCCAATAAATACAAACTCATTATTCGGGAATCCGGAATTTACCAGTGCGGGAACAAATGCAGTAGCCCCCGGAAGTGTTTCCACTTCAATGTTTTTTGCAACACAAGTATGTACTAATAAATATCCCGGGTCAGAAATTCCCGGTGTGCCGGCATCAGAAATAAGCGCAACATTTTTCCCGTCCGCAATTTCATTTGCAATTTGCTCGACCTGCGCATGCTCATTAAATTTATGATGCGCAATGGTTTTTGTTTTAATATTATAATGATTGAGCAAAACATATGAAGTGCGGGTATCTTCAGCTAAAATCAAATCTACCTCACCCAATATTCTAACCGCCCTGAAGGTAATATCTTCAAGATTGCCAATAGGTGTGGGTACAATATATAATTTAGCCAAGTTGCTGATTTTATTATTATAAATTTTTATCCCGTTACAAATAATAATTATTATTTGTTGCACGATAAAAAGCCTGAAGTAGTTTATTCAGATAAAATCAGTTTACTGAATGCTTCCTGTAATTTCTCAGGCTTCTTTAATTTCAATTTCGAAACTTTCCATTATCGCATTGGCAAGTAATTTTTTACATGCTTCCGTTGCAATTTGCTCAGCCTCAGCCTTGCTTCCCGCCTCAATGTGCAGCTGGATATGTTTTCCGATGCGTACATCTTGTACAGCGTTTAAATTTAAATTTTTCATGCTGCCTGCAACTGCTTTACCTTTTGGGTCAAGCAATTCTTTTAAAGGCATTACATTTATTTCAGCTTTATATGCCATTTTCTGATATGTTTTTTGCTATTGAAATAATAATATATAATAAAATAATAACCGGAATAATCACAAAATATACATGCAATATTAATATTCCGATGAATGATATAATTAAACTTAATAATATCAACCCGAAAAGCCATTGATTTTCTTCAAACTTTAAGGATTTTATTTTTAAACTTAACATGCGAATATCACTTACCATTAAATAACTTAACCCGGCAACAATAATTAACAACACCCAGTTTTTTGTCAGCATTGTAGTTAAACCCATTTCATCACGCAATATGATTAATGGTAATGAAATAACAAAAAATGCCATACTTGGTGAAGGTAAACCTCTGAATTCATTTGCCTGTCTTGGGTCAATATTAAATTTTCCTAAACGCACTGCTGCAAATATGGTTAATGCAAATCCAATGGCATAAAATAAGATAGGATAATCAAACGCATTATAATTTGAATAATAGGAACGTCCTAATAATTCATACATGATAAGCCCGGGTAATAAACCAAAAGTAACCATATCGGCAAGTGAATCTAATTGTTTGCCTAATTCACTTTGCACTTTTAATAATCGTGCAATAAATCCGTCAAAAAAGTCAATAACACCAGCTAAAAGCACACAATAACAGGCGAGATGAATTTCACCCATGTCGATAAACATATCGCGTTCACCACTCATAATCACCATGTGATCATTAAATAAATAAACTACACCCATACAACCCAAAAACAGGTTGAATAATGTAAGGAGGTTTGGTATGTTTTTTACTAAGTTCACAAAGTATGTTTAGCAAATTATTTAGGATATTGGCGTTATTAATTTTTTATAAACGGATTAATTGGTAAATTGTTATTTATTGTTGATTCAAGGATTCAATTTTTTTAAATCGAAAATTATTATTTAGCCATCAAACTTTCAATTTCATCCACTTCAACCGGACAATCACGCATAAAATCGTATTTACCGTTTGATGTAATCATAATGTCGTTTTCAATACGAATACCTATACCTTCTTCAGGGATATAAATTCCAGGTTCACAGGTTAATACTGCACCTTCTGCCAAAGGAGCATAATGATCACCGATATCATGAACATCTAAACCCAAATGATGTCCTGTTCCATGCATAAAATATTTTTTGTAAGCAGGATTATCAGGGTTTTGATTTTTAATATCAGTATCAGTTATCAATCCCAGTCCCAATAACTCTTTTTCCATTACCTTACCCACTTCTGCATTAAAGTCTTTCAATATCATACCAACATGCATCATATTTATTGCCTCACGCTGAACGCGTAATACTGCATTATATACATCTTTTTGGCGCGGTGTAAATTTGCCGTTCACAGGAATGGTTCTGGTTAAATCGGCACAATAATTTGCATATTCCGCACCAAAATCCATAAGTATTAAGTCGCCGTCGTTGCAGGGTAAATTATTATCTACATAATGTAATACACAAGCGTTGGCTCCACTGGCGATAATACTTCCATAAGCCTGGCGGGTAGCACGGTTGCTGAGAAAAGTGTGCATGATTTCCGCTTCAATTTCAAATTCCATCACACCCGGTTTAACAAATTTCAACACGCGGTGAAAGGCTTTGTTGGTGATGTCGCAGGCAGTCTGCATTAATTTTTTCTCAAATTCACTTTTTCTGGTGCGCAATTTTGCCAATATCGGAGCACATCGTTCAAATTGATGTAAGGGAAAGCGATTTTTAGTATCTGCTATAAAACGAGCATCACGTGTTGGCACTATAATATTTGCCCTGTCGTTTTCATTCGTGTTCAGATATACATTTTCAGCATGATTCATCAACATATTAAAAATGGCAGGGAATTCTTCTTTCCAATGAACCGTACTGATACCGCTGGTTGCAGTAGCCTCGGCCTCGGTATATTTATGACCTTCCCAAACTGCTATATAGGCACTGGTTTTCTTTAGGAATAGCGCTTCGCGGTATTTAGGATTAGGGCAATCAGGGTATATAAGCAGTATACTTTCCTCCTGATCAATGCCGCTGAGATAAAAAATATCGCTGTTCTGTTTGAAAGGATGTGTTTGGTCAGCATTAAACGGCATTTCATCATTACTGTTAAAAATGGCTATGCTGTTGGGTTTCAGGTGTTTAACAAAGTTGTTTCTGTTTTGGATAAACAACTGGCTGTCGATTGGCAAATACTTCATATTGTTATTCGGTTGCGGCGCTAAAGGTAGTGAAAAATGCGTTTGGGGTTCTTGTCAAATTATTGCATTTCTGCACAGGTGCTAAAGAGAGTAGGGGTTTTATATCAATTTTTAATAATTTTAAACTGAAAACCACACTTATGAAGACATTTTCCTTTCTTTTTTTATTCCTTACTATTACTAGTCATCAACTTACAGGACAAGTGAAAATTCAGGCTAATGGTGTACTGGGATTCCAATATCTTATCGATACGATTTCCGGTTTGCCCATGGTAGATTTATGTGTACCCGGCAGCCCGGCTTCAGTCAATGGTTTAAATCATGGTGATAAAATATTAACAATAAATGGACAAAATACCAATGGTATGTCGCTTATTGATGTGTCAAACGCTATTAAATCAAATGGAACCGGCGATGCAGAATTATTTATTGAACAAGTAAATGGGAATAAACAATTATTTACAATTCCTAAAAAAGGTTTTGTTAATATTTCCACCGGGCAATTAACATATAATATTTACTTCAACAGTGATTTTACTGTTTACACTAATAGCACCGAACCATGTATTTGGGGTATTGATTGTTTTAATGGATTTGGGTATTATGCCTATTCCTCATCAGAGGCGTTTCTGGGTGAAATTTTAAACGGGCAGCGGGTAGAAGGGCTATATTATTATACGGAAAACAATAAACCTTATTATTATTTCGGGGCATTTAAAAATAATGATTATTCGGGCCATAGCGAATTGTCGTATCATGATGAACAAACTAATGAGGATAATATTTACATAGGTGATTTTGATTACGGTGTACCTCATGGTTATGGGGAAATTAAAAGGACAAACGGTGAATTAATTTATGCTGGATATTTTTTTTACGGTATAGAATCCGGATATGGTAAAGGATATTACGCCGGCAAATGGGAAGAAGGGTTCTGGATAAATAATATGTATTGGCGCCCGTGGCCTGAAGGTGTGCCACATTATAATCCGGCAACAGAGTTTGCATTATATGACATGGTATTAAAACAAGAAGAAGCAGCCTTTAATCTGGAAGTTGAAGCAGCAAAAAAAGATTTGGAAGCGTATTTTAATTCCACATCAAATTCTACCTTAACCAGCACGCAAAATAATACATCAACACAAACTTATTCTATAGAAAACTACCCTTTCGGAAGTAGCGAGCAGTTATCCAATTTGCGTTCGCTTTGTGAAGGTTTACAAAATACAAGTAATTCTTATTACACCTATTCTAATCCCGGCTCTATTACATTTGATACTTATGCGGTTGCAGATATTCAATACGTTTCATTTGATATACCCGCCGGTAAAGAATTGCAGGTAGTATTTTTTATCGAATCTCCCCAATATGAAAAAATTCGTATTTATCCGAACACCGTTGCATTCAATTATGAAAATACAAATGGAGGTGAACCAACTATGTTTTTTACAGATTGGTTATCTGCCGTTAGTCAAACTGTTGTTGTAAGAAATACGCATACCATCGACGGACATGTTTTAATTAAAATAGTTGCTGACCCATCGCAATATTATCAAAAGCGAACAATTTATTATGTGAGCGGAATTTCGAAATAATAGATAGCATAATCTATTCACTCCCCCAATTGTGGTATTTCCAACAATAACGGTTACATCGACCTTTGCTAAAAAGGTATATGAAAAATATTTATTTGATTGGATTGGTGCTTGCGGCACAATCGGTGTGCGCTCAACATTACGACGAAACGTTTAATGGTACAGGGGTCGTTACCGGTTTTACCACATTTAATGGCATTAATATGATAGAACTGCCTATTGATGTGATTTATGAGCCGGGCACAGAAAAAATAATCATGATGAACCAATTTAACGGCGCAGGTGGAACCTTGCACAGATTTAATACAGATGGTTCTCCTGATTTATCATTTGGTGTAGACGGCGTGCAGGAAATTGAACCCGAAATTGACAACAGGTTTATAAATGTTTTTCCAAAACCTGATGGATATGCAATTGCAGGGTTTGTTTCTCCGGCTTATAATGTATATAGTCCCTTTGTAATGCACATCAATTATGATGGTAGCACTGATACTGATTTTGGGGTAGATGGAATTAATGCAATAAACAGCATCGATTCATTAATTACTTATTATGCTTCAATGGGTAACTCGGGTAAAATTTCAATTACCGGTTGGGATTACAAACCGTTTTTTTCTGAACCGGCTGCCGGCTTGATGCAATTTGACGCTGAAGGGAATTATAATACAGCATTCGGCTATGAAACATTGGGAATTGAAGAGTTTACCCAATTTCATGCAGCATATGAGCTTGCAGACGGACGAACTATTGCTTACGGTTCTACCTACAATATTACACATGATACCACAATTGGTTTTGTAACTTGTTATCTGGAAAATGGTTTGCGAGATGAATCATTTGGTGTTGATGGTTTTGTTTTTCCTAAACCTGAATCCCCTTATTATAATTTTCAATTCTACCGCGCTACTCAAGGTGCCGATGGTTCTATTTATTTGGCAGGAATAAAATCCAATAATCCGGTATATTATTTATATGTAGTAAAAATGGATGTAAATGGAAATATTGATGAAAGTTTTGGAACTAATGGAAATGCTTACGTAAATGCCACCGATATAACGGAATGCAGACAAATTGTTGTAACGCCTGGTAATGAAATTTATTTACTAAGTTCCGGCCATATGCAAGATGACGCGACACTTCAAACCAATATATTAAAATTATTACCAAATGGAGAACCTGATTTATCATTCACAAATGGATTGCCGGCTGAATTTAGAATTACAATTGATGGCACAAATGACAATGATGATATAGACGGCCATCAAATGATTATTCAGCCTGATGGTAAATTGGTTGTAACCGGTGAAGTAGATGGTTTATCGGGTAATACTGATTATTTTGTTTGTAGAGTTGTTACCAATTCTTTACCCATTGCAATTAATGAAACCAATGTAAAAACACAAATATCGTTATCGCCAAATCCAACAGTAAATCAATTTACAGTTCAATCACAGGAAATCATTAATAAATGTGTAATTTATTCCGCTAATGGCGCAGTAATTAATTCGCTTTATTTTAATAGCAACAATTTTAATTACAACACTGCCGATTTGCCACAGGGTTTGTATTTTATTAAATTATATCTGCAAAATAACCAACAGGAAGTTTTATCTTTTATTAAAAACTGATTTTTCATAGCTGTTTATACATTGGGAAACTATTTTTTTAGATGTAATTACTGTTAAAATTTCATCTACTGAGTAGTGTTCCCAATGTTTTACTTATATTTATAGCCAAAACTATAAATATGAAAATCTTCAAATTAACAATCCTGTTGGTGCTCCTCGGCTCCATCGCCCCGGGATGTCAAAAACCACTTGACATTTTAGAAGAAACCTCCACACTCCAATCAACACCTGATTACCGACTCATGACCCCGGCTTATTACCGAGAGGCAGAAAATGGTGCATCCATTCAAATTCGTTTCTACGAATCACCACGAATTTATGACCTTGCAAAATCACACCCTGATTTTGACGTTATTAAAAAAATGGTTGATGATAACATCACTTCAAAATTACCAATACGGGTTTATGAAGGCGGTAAACTAACACCATTTATTACATTGGTTGAAGCTGAAGCTGCTTCTGCTGAGGAAATAGCATTGGACAAACAAAAATATGTTATTACACCCGAAGCTACCTCGTACAAAAAATATGTGCCTAATATGACTATTCTTAATGGCATATTTGATTTTTGTGCAGCTCAGGGTTGTGCAACAGGAACAGCTACTATTGATTATTGTATTCCATTTCAATATGTGGTTGATGGTTGTTACGCACGCGCACATAAAATGCGCCAGATTATGCTCAGCAATTATAATGTCAGTTGCGAAAAAGTATTTAGTTACGAAGATGTAACAGGATTTTTAGCAGTTGATGCCGGCGATTGTTGCGTATACTGGTGGTATCACGTTGCGCCACTCGTTACTGTAAAAAATGTAGGTGGCGGATATACAAAATATGTAGTTGATCCAAGTATGTTCGAAGGGCCGGTTACAATTGATACCTGGACTTCAGCTCAAGAAAATTTGAGTTGCTCTCCTTCCGCTAATTTTGGTTATACAGAAATTACACCTGGTTATATTTACTCACCGGGTGGAGGAACCGATAATTCATATATTTCAACTAACTGGACTTTGCAGGCTTACGCAAATTTGGAAACCTGCGATTGAATATTTCTAAATAAAAAAAAGGCCGCAAACTATTATGGTTTGCGGCCTTTTTTGTAAAACTAATTTTATTTAACAATCGCTATCGTTTTTTCGAATGTAGCATTGCCAACCATCACTTTAACAATATATAATCCTTCAGCAAGATTATTTACCGGTGTGATTTCTGCATTAATTGTGTTGTTATTAATATCAGTATTCGTCTGATAAACAACTTCACCTACCATATTGAATAATAAGATATCAGCAGATTCTGTTTCATTACCAATTATTGATAAATCAATGGTAAAGGTTCCATTACTTGGGTTTGGATAAACGTTGAAAGATGAACTTTCGATTCCTGCAACATCACCTTCTTTACATGATTGAGTTATGGTATATTTAGGAGAACGCTGAGAACAACCTGTAGCTGTATTTGTTACTTCAACAGCATAATTTCCTCCCGTTGTTACGTTATAGATATTTGAAGTTGCACCTGCAATTATATTTCCGTTTCTAAACCACTGGTAAGTTAAACTTACACCACCACTTGTTTTAAGTTTTATTGGATTAGCAGTACACAAATCAGTAAAACCTGTAACGTTTGTTATTGTAGCTGTAGGGCTAGATAAAAGTGTAACTACAACTGCATCAGATAAATCAGAACAACCACCGGGAACGGTTACCATTACAGTAAAGCTACCGTTTTTACTAGCATTATATGTCATGTTTGTTGCTCCGGCAATGTTTGTACCATTGCGTTTCCACTGATAGCTATAGCCAACACCTGAATTAGCAGTTAATGTAACAAAATCACCTTTACAAACTGAAGTTGAACCTTCAGGTGTAATGGTAGCAGTTATTACATCATCAATATTGCCATCACAATTATCATCTATACCATTACAAATTTCAATAGCACTTGGATTTACACTTACGTTACTATCATTACAATCAGTACTATCGGTAACATAACCTGCTGGTAATCCACAAGCAAGTGTTGTTGAAGAAATATCCCCAAAAGTATCATTATCGGCATCAGCATAATAAGTTAACTGTGTGCCGGTTATTGTAACAGTTTGATTTGCTGTTAAAAAATTTCCGTTAACATCAGTTACAGTCCAAACTACTGTAGTTACACCTAAAGGGAAAATAGCCGGTGCATTGTTGGTTACAGATGCAACACCGCAATTATCTGCAGTTATAGGAGTTCCTAATGAAACACCGGTTGCAGTGCAACTTGAATCAGCTGCAATTACTAAAGCTGCTGGTGCAGTAATAGTAGGTAATACATCATCTGTTACAATTACAACTTGAGTTCCTGTAGCTGTATTTCCTGAACCATCAGTAACTGTCCAGGTAACAGTTGTGTTGCCTAACGGAAATGAAACAGGAGCATCATTTGTTACACTTGCAACTACACAGTTATCAGAAGTTATAGGAGTTCCTAAAACAACACCAGTAGCACTACAAGCTGAATTTGTGTTAACACGAACTGTATCGGTTGCAGTATAAATACCTGTTTCAGTTTCAGGATTATACATTACTAATAACTGGCCACCTTCTACAACGGCACCGGGAATTGAATAATGTGCCTGGTCATCAAGTAATAACATTCCAGGACCTAAAATTGAAGAAACATCAATAACTCCTGAAGATTCTTCGTCTTGCGTTAAGTAAGAAGGGGCGCCTAAAATATATCTGTTTTCGTCGTGCTGAGCAAGTTCAATTAACTCATCGGTTGCAATGCGATATTCCCAAATACGGGCTAAGTATTTTTGATTACCCGGATCTTCCTGAATAATAATATTACCTGCATTGTCTACAGTCATATTATCCATCATTTTTGGTCCTTCAGTTCCATCTAACAACACAGTAATAGTACCACCTAATTCAGGATTACTAATATCAGTAAATTCTAATTTCCATAAACGGCTTGGTGCTGTAAATGAGTTGGTAGTTACAAAATAAAATATTGACGGATTTTGTGGATCCCATGCACCATCTTCAGGACGTAAAAAGTTTGTTACACCCGCAGTAATAGAATTAGTATTTAAGGTTGCACCTGATAAACCAATAACAGAACCAAGTGAAGTTAAGGTAAAGTTAGTGTTTGGAGCAGGTATACTTAATGAAGATTCAGTTGAAAGACCATCAACAGTAATTCCGTATAAAATACCATTTGATAAACCAGCTTTTTCAATTTCTAATCCGGTATTCGTTTTTGTTCCTACATAAACATAAACCTGACCATTTGTAGTATTATCATCTAATTCAACAACAATAGTTTTATCCTGAGCCAAAGTGTTTGCAACTGAATTTTCCCAACCTGCTTTTCCAAGTGCAGATAATTCATATGAATTACCAGCTTCTGCACCTGTTACAATATGTGCAAATTGACGGCCTTCGTTGCCTGACTCTTCACCATTCATGAATATTTTTTCAGTTGAACCATTTCCACTGGCTGCATTATAAAAAGCAGTTTGCTCTGGAAGATCCGCTGAACAAAAACGGCTAAAAGCTGCAGCAGCCGGTTCATAGGCATTAGTTAATGCATTCCAAACAAAAGCATTTTGCATTAAGTCTTCACCTGAAACAACAGATAAGTCAGCTTTATTAATAATCCATTTTGAAACAAAAGTGCCAATAAAACCATGGTCGCGAACAACTCCTAATGTATTGCTAATTTCATGATTAATTAAAACAGTAAAGGTACCATCACCGTTATCATAAGCTCCAATACCATCCATCAAACCTGATGCTGTATAACCACCAAAAATATCGCCAGCGGTAAATACTGATGTAAATTGAACGCCAGGTTTTAACGGAGTTAAATAGGGTGATTGAGAACTTGATGGACCTGTTAAACCGGCAACTAATTCGCTTGAAGCAAACGTAATAATCGGATTTATAAATTCTTCATCTGCAGTGCCATCACAATTGTCATCTATTGAATTACAAAGTTCTGTTGCTAAAGGATTAATTAAACTATCAGCATCATTACAATCAGTACTATCAGCAACATATCCAACAGGCATATTGCATGCTAATTCAGTTGTTGCAATATCACCATAATTATCTCCATCTGCATCGGCATACCATAATACTGGTGTGCAATTTGCTTCAGGTGCCATTGAAATACCACGAATTGAAGTATTTGTAGCAGCTGTTAATAAAACGGTTGGTGTTCCTGTTAAAGTACCATTATATCCTGAAGCATCAGTTATTGTTACTAATTGGCCGCCACCAGTTGCGCCTGAACCACCTTTAATAGTGCAAAATAAAGTAACGCTTGAGCCATTTACTGTGCCTGTAATTCCTCTGTAATCATCAGCGTCAACACCTATAGTTCCATTTAGTGTCCAAGTACCAGCTACTAACGAATATTTTCTTAAAGCGTTTGCACCATCATCAGCAACATAAATTACATCAATACCGGGTATACCATCCAGATCAGCCATAAAGTATCCATATGGTGAACCTGTTGCAGCAGGAATTCCGGATAAATGCGATAAAGTTTGTAACCCACTAGTTGGTAATCCTGTGCCAACTGTTCCAACACGGTAAGTAGTTCCGCTTGCAGTTGAAAAATACAATTGATTGTCAAAAACCTGAACAACACGAACGTTTGCTAACGTAGCACTTGATAAATCATTCGATGTTGTTCCACCTAAGCTAGCATAACGAATACCACCTGCACCACCTGCCATCCACAAGTCAGTTCCGTTTGTTGTAGTTGCAGAACGTGGATTATTGGCAGATGCAAAATCTGTTAATGCAGTAGTTGTATTTACTGTACCATCTGCATAAACTAAACCAATAACACGATTTACAGAAGCAGCAGTTGTTCCGCTTAACGACGGACCACCGGTTGCTGCATCATAACCGGTCAAAACAATTGCAGAACCGTCGGCCGACCTGGTTAAGGCGCCTTCCGATGTTGCAGTACCACTTAAAATTAATCTTTTGTTTGCTCCACTAACAGTGGTTGGAAGAGCAATCGATTGAACTAATGTTCCGGATGTTGTATACTCGTCAAGATAAACAGGATTTCCTGTGTTTACCAACGAAGTAGTACCATCTCCTACACGAACAACCACAATGTTGCCCGCCGTAAATGCTGTTTGCGCATAAGTTTGTTTAAACAAACCCATAACTGAAAACAACATTCCAAAAATGTACATTTTGCGAATCATAAAATTGGTTTTTTGAAATGATAAAATGAGAAAAGTCCTGCAAAATTCCTCACCAACTGTTGTGTTTATATTAAAAGAAACGCAATTAATGATTTGATAATAAAATGTAGAATCTTTAAGCGGAGTACTAATACTATTAATGTTTTATGTGAATTTGCCTTTAATTGTAAGTTGCATAATACAATTAATGTAACACTTTTATTTTATTGGTTGATTATTAAATATTCAGTGTTAATTATTTATATTTTTTATGCATATTAAATGTAACTCAATTTTAATCACAGGTATATTTAATAATTTAATTTAAAGCCAATGTAAATAAAAAAAGCGGCTCAAATGAACCGCTTTTTTATATAAATATATTTTGTAGTTAAAATAAAATTCCTGCTCTTATACCCAACTGTTGAGGAAACATATTATCATCATTCGCATCATCTATCAACATGTTTTTTGTGCCATTCATAAAAAAGGCATTTATCATTAAATCCATATTATCGTTTAATGCATATTCTATACCTGCACCCATAGTTAAGCTGGTATTCATGCCTTCATAATCAAATGAATCACCACCGTTTTTACCATCCCTGAATTGAATGTTATCGGCAATGGTAAATCCAAGCGTTAATCCATATTGAGCAAATAAAACTGTTTTACCTAATTCATCAGAACGTAACCTAAGTAATAATGGTAAGTCAACAGTTTTAATTGAATAATCCCAAGCTTTTCCCTGGAAACTTAGCGACTCCGGATTTTGTTCAAAAGCGCCCGGTGCGGAAGTGAAATTTAATCCGCTTTGTAAAGCAAAACGTTCATTTTCTCCTAAAGTTAAATCCAGCATACCGCCAACCTGAAAACTTAAATTTGAACCTGAACTGATATATAAATCACCTTCAACAATCCACCAGTTTACTCCGGGCGCAATAAATGCACCGTAACGAAATTGTTGTGCGTTTGACTGTAAAGCAATACATCCTAAAATCAAAACAAAACTGATTTTACAAAATGTGCCTGTTATATTTTTTAAGTACATATAAATTAAAAATTGAATGTTAATGAATTAATTAAAATAATCCGGCTATTTTAATTCCGGTCTGATTCAAAAAAAGATTACTATCTGTATTGTTATCTTCATACACATTCATTAATCCTTTTGCATGAAAAAATCCAATCATGATAGAAGCTGTTTCGGTGATTGCAATTTCAGCTCCGCCACCAAAAATTAAACTGGCATTTGCAGGTTCATAAGTAATACCGTTTGAATTGCCTTTGTCGAAGAAATCAAAATCAGAATCCAAACGTTGACCGTTTAATTCATAATCACCAACTGCACGTGTTGCTTTTCCGTACGAGGCACCACCTTCACCATAAATAGTAAAAATGCCGAACTGAGGTGTACGTAAACGCATGGTTAATGGAATTTCAATGTACCGACCTCTAACCGCCCAATACTTGTCGTCATCAGATGGTTTGTTTTGTACGGTTGACATACCACTATTGGTGTAATTTAAATTTAATCCCAATGTAAAGGCAAGGTATTCACCTTTTCCAATGGTTTGGTCTAAAATTAAACCATACTGAAACCCACGAAAAGCAACAGCTGGATCATACAAATCGCTTTCAATACTCAAAATGTTTTTTGCCGGAGCAATAGAAAACCCGTAACGAAATTGTTGTGCCTGAACAACAACTGTACTTACACAAAAAAGTAAAAGGAGTGTTTTTTTCATATATCTTTTAAAAATTGGCTGTGAGCCGCAAATATATGTATGAAAAAGTAACAAAGTTGTCACTGCCGCAATAGAGAGTAATACTATGACACCGGGTTTTTGGGCATATCCACCTGATAATCAAGAAAATATCAATAATAAAACTTAAAAATAGCTAACCTTACCTCGTCACAAAACACTAATTTTTGCTCAAAAATTAATAATATATGTTAATACATACATTTATTTAAGCTGCTGATTTAGTATTTTGGTGATGGTTTATTTTATACTGATAAGTGTAATTGGTCTGCCTGCCATGCGGACGCCTTTTGGCTGTGGCGTCATATTGGCCTCAAAGGTTACCGATTTGCCATCTACCTTAAAAGCGTCACTTAAGTTGTTGGGGAGATAGTCAGTGCCGTCTGTACCGGTCGTTCTGATTACCCATATATCACCTTTTTGCACAATTGTTCCTTTTCCCGACACATCGGCCTTAATAGTTGGTTTTTCAGTTATCGGTTCCACTTTTTCCTTTACCTCATTAACCGGTGGCACCGGTGTTACGGTATCTATTGGTTGCACTTCAGGTTGAGTTGTTACAACTGCAGTGGTATCTGTAGTTTCAGGAGCTTGTTTTTCCTGTTTTTTATTTCCACAAGCGCCCGTTAAAACGAGCAAACAGATCAAACTTAAGGTTTGTAGGGTTTTCGACATATATATATAATTGGTGTAAAGGTAGATAAAAATATGGTGGGTGTGGATTTACAATGCAGCCGGGAGTGGGTTTTTGCGGGATTTGCACATAAAGTACACATTTTTTTCAGCCTTAGTTTGGATTGTTCGGTACTTTGCTTACCTTTGCAGTCCATTTTTAAGGCCGCGTGTCGAAATTAAGGGGGTAAACACCGATAGCGTTTACAATATTGGCTCGACTGCACTACTTCGCAAGATTTGTGCACACCGATTTGTTAATTACCTCCCTAACTTCTATCTTTGCAGCCCCAAAAGAAAAGTTGAAGTTTAACAAATGCCTACAATACAACAATTAGTTCGCAATGGAAGGGTAGCCATAAAGGCACCTAGCAAGAGCCGTGCACTGGATGCATGTCCTCAAAAACGTGGTGTATGCACCAGGGTTTATACAACAACCCCAAAGAAGCCAAACTCTGCATTACGCAAGGTGGCTAAAGTGCGTTTAACTAACCAAACCGAAATCATCGCCTATATTCCGGGTGAAGGTCACAACCTGCAGGAACACTCAATCGTATTGATTCGTGGTGGCAGGGTTAAAGATCTTCCGGGTGTTCGTTACCACATTGTTCGTGGTGCATTGGATACTGCCGGTGTAAACAACCGTAAAAAGAGCCGTTCAAAATACGGTACTAAACGTCCTAAAGCAGGTGCTGCAGCAGCTCCGGCAAAGAAAAAATAATTTGAAAAAAGGTAGCAATTATAACAAATGAGAAAGCTAAAACCTAAAAAAAGATATTTACCATTAGATCCAAAGTTTAATGATGCACTGGTTACCCGTTTCGTAAACATGATGATGTACGAAGGTAAAAAGAGTATCACTTTCGGTATTTTCTACGATGCAATTGAATTAGTAGAAAAACAAACAGGTGAAAATGGTTATGAAGTATGGAAAAAAGCACTCAGCAACGTAACACCGGGTGTTGAGGTAAAAAGCCGCCGTATTGGTGGTGCTAACTTCCAAATTCCAACAGAAATTCGTCCTGACCGCAAAATTTCATTATCAATGAAATGGCTGATTGGTTTTGCACGTAAACGCAGCGGTAAATCAATGGCAGAAAAATTATCTGCAGAAATTGTAGCAGCAGCTAAAGGTGAAGGTGCAACAATCAAGAAAAAAGAAGACGTTCATAAAATGGCTGAAGCGAACAAAGCTTTCGCTCACTTTAAATCATAATATAGTTAAAGACAAATAAAATGGCAAGAGATTTAAAATACACTCGTAACATAGGGATCGCGGCTCACATCGACGCCGGTAAAACGACTACCACTGAGCGTATTTTGTTTTATACAGGTATTACGCACAAAATCGGTGAAGTTCACGATGGTGCTGCTACCATGGACTGGATGGAGCAAGAGAAGGAACGTGGTATTACCATTACTTCTGCTGCAACAACTACCCATTGGAAATACCGTAATGAAGATTTTAAAGTAAACATTATTGATACACCGGGCCACGTTGACTTCACTGTTGAAGTTGAACGTTCTTTACGTGTATTGGATGGTGTGGTTGCCTTATTCTGCGCAGTTGGTGGTGTTGAACCACAATCTGAAACAGTTTGGCGCCAGGCTAACCGTTATAAAGTTCCACGTTTAGGTTTCGTAAACAAAATGGACCGTTCAGGTGCCGATTTTCTTGAAGTTGTTAAACAAGTGAAAGAAATTTTAGGCGCTAACCCGGTTCCACTGGTTTTACCTATCGGTGCAGAAGAAACATTTGTTGGTATCGTTGATTTGATTACCAATAAAGCTATCATTTGGGATGATGAAACTCAGGGTATGACTTACAAAGAAGTGCCTATTCCGGATGATATGAAAGACCTGGTTGTTGAATACCGTAATCACCTCGTTGAAGCAGTTGCTGAATACGATGATGCATTATTGGAGAAATTTTTCGACAATCCGGATTCAATTACTGAAGAAGAATTAATTACTGCAATACGTAAAGCAACTATCGACATCGCTATTATTCCGATGTTGTGCGGTTCATCTTTCAAAAACAAAGGTGTTCAGTTTATGCTTGACGCGGTTTGTCGCTACCTCCCTTCACCACTCGATATCGATGCGGTAAAAGGAACAAACCCTGATACAGAAGAAGAATTAACCCGTCAGCCGGATTCTAAAGAACCGTTTACGGCGTTAGCATTCAAAATTATGACTGACCCATTCGTTGGTCGTTTAGCATTCTTCCGCGTATATGCCGGTAAATTAGATGCTGGTTCATATGTATTAAACGTAAGAACAGGTAAAAAAGAACGTATTTCACGTATCCTTCAAATGCATGCCAATAAACAAAACCCACTCGATACTATCGAAGCAGGTGATATTGGAGCAGCAGTTGGTTTTAAAGATATCAGAACAGGTGATACCCTTTGCGACGAAAACAATCCGATTGCATTGGAAAGTATCAAATTCCCCGATCCGGTTATCGGTTTGGCAATTGAGCCTAAAACTCAGGCCGACGTTGATAAACTCGGTATGGCGTTAGCAAAATTGGCTGAAGAAGATCCAACATTCAAAGTAAATTTTGATGAGGAAACAGGTCAAACAGTTGTTCGCGGTATGGGTGAGTTACACTTAGAGATTATCGTTGACCGTTTGAAACGTGAATTTAAAATTGAAGTTAATCAGGGTGCTCCTGAGGTTGCTTATAAAGAATCGTTTACCAAAACAATTAAACACCGTGAAGTTTACAAAAAACAAACAGGTGGTCGTGGTAAATTCGCTGATATCCAGTTCGAAATCGGACCTGCAGACGATGGTGTTATTGGTTTACAGTTTGTGAACGACATCTTTGGTGGTGCTATCCCGAGAGAATATGTGCCTTCAGTAGAAAAAGGTTTCAAAGAAGCAATGGGAACAGGTGTATTAGCCGGCTATACAATGGATAGCTTAAAAGTTCGCTTGTTTGATGGTTCATTCCACGCAGTTGACTCCGATGCATTCTCATTCGAGATGGCAGCTAAAATTGCCTTCCGTGATGCAGGTAAAAATGCAGGCCCACAATTACTTGAGCCAATCATGAAATTAGAAGTTATTACTCCTGAAGATCATATGGGTGATGTAATTGGTGACTTAAACCGTCGTCGCGGTATGATTGAAGGTTTTGATAACAAAAACAATGCAACCGTTATCAAAGCAAAAGTTCCACTGAGCGAAATGTTTGGTTATGTTACACAATTAAGAACCATCACTTCAGGACGTGCAACATCAATTCTCGAATTTTCACACTTTGCACCGGCTCCGGCTTCAGTTGCTGAAGAAGTGATTTCGAAATCAAAAGGTAAAGTAACAGTTAGTTGATAAAAAGTAAGAATACAGTAGTATGACCTATAAAATCAGAATGAAACTGAAATCTTTTGACCACACATTGGTTGACAAAACGGCAGAGAAAATCGTGAAGACCGTTCGCAACACAGGTGCAGTGGTTACGGGACCAATCCCGCTGCCTACGCAGAAAAAGATTTACACAGTATTGCGTTCTCCTCACGTTAACAAGAAAGCACGTGAGCAGTTCCAAATGTGCACGTATAAAAGGTTGCTTGATATTTACAGCGCAACCAACAAAACAGTAGATGCATTGCAGAAACTGGAGTTACCAAGTGGAGTAGAAGTTGAAATTAAAATCTAAAAGATTCTAAAGAAAATGAAAGGAATCATAGGCAAAAAACTCGGCATGACGCACTTTTACGGTGAGGAAGGAAAATTAATTTCCTGCACTGTAATCGAAGCCGGACCATGCGTGGTTGTGCAAAAGAAAACCGACGATACTGACGGCTACAGCGCTATTCAGTTAGGTTTTGAGGAACAGAAGGAAAACAATACCAACAAGGCTCAAACCGGTCACTTCAAAAAATCAGGCGCTAAACCAATGCGCAAGATTAAGGAGTTCCGCAACTTTGACCTCGATAAAAATGTAGGTGATAACATCACAGTTGACATTTTTGAAGAAGGTGAAAAGGTAAGTGTAGTGAGCACTTCAAAAGGTAAAGGTTTCCAGGGTGTTGTAAAACGCCACAATTTTAGTGGTGTTGGTATGCGCTCACACGGTCAGCACGATCGTCACCGCGCTCCGGGTTCAATCGGACAATCATCATATCCTGCGAGAGTATTCAAAGGTTTGAGAATGGCCGGTCGTATGGGTAACGACACCGTTAAACAACGCAACCTCAAAGTAGCAAAAATTATTTCTGACAAGAACTTAATCTTAATTAACGGATCAGTTCCGGGAAGTAAAGGTTCTTATGTAATAATCGAGAAATAACATGAAAGTAGAAATCGTAAAAATATCAGGCGAAAAAACCGGTAAACAGGTTGAGCTCAACGAAGAAATCTTCGGCGTTGAACCAAACGACCACGCTATTTACCTTTCAGTAAAGCAATACCTCGCTAATCAGCGCCAGGGAACGCATAAATCGAAAGAAAAAGGCGAATCAGCCGGTTCAACACGCAAATTACACCGTCAGAAAGGTACTGGTGGTTCACGTAAAGGAAGTATTAAAAACCCTTTATTTCATGGTGGTGGAACAATTTTCGGTCCACGTCCGCGCGACTACAGTTTTAAACTGAACCGCAAAGTGAAAGAATTAGCAAAACGTTCTGCATTGTCGTATAAAGCGAAACAAAACAGCATCGTAGTTGTAGAAGATTTCACATTGGATACACCAAAAACCAAAGCCTTTGCCGGTATCATGAAAAGTATTGGTGTAAGCGATAAAAAAACATTGTTTGTTCTTGGCGACAATCAGAACATTCGTTTATCGCTGCGTAATTTACCAAAAACAGGTGCGTCAAAAGCAAGTGACCTGAACACCTATGACATCATGAATGCACAGTGTCTTGTTTTAAGCGAAAGCACGGTGAATCTGATCAATCAAATGGCAGAAAACAACTAATAAAATAAGTAAAATGGCAAAGAGAATATTAATAAAACCGCTCATCACCGAAAAAACCCAGAAGCTCACAGAAGCTCATGGTACTTACGGTTTTGTAGTTGGTATGGATGCCAATAAAATCGAGATAAAAAATGCCGTGGAAAAAAACTACGGTGTTACAGTGGCGGACGTAAAAACGATTACTGATAATGGCAAATTTGGCTGGAAAAGAACACCGTTCGGAATCAGTCAGGGAACCAAAGGACGTATGAAAAAAGCTTACGTTACTCTCAAAAAAGGCGAAACAATTGATTTTTTCAGCACAATTTAATCTGAAAGATGGCTTTAAAGAAATATAATCCGGTTACACCAGGTACACGATTCAGAATAGGCAATGCTTATGCTGAGGTTACTACGGATACACCAGAAAAGAGTTTGACAGCCCCGTTTAAGAAAACGGGTGGACGTAATAGTTCAGGAGCATTGACCATGCGCTATATCGGCGGTGGCCATAAAAAGAAATACCGTATCATCGACTTTAAGCGCGACAAACATAATGTTCCCGCTACAGTTAAAACGGTAGAATATGATCCGAACCGTACTGCATTTATTGCATTGGTTAATTACGCAGATGGTGAAAAACGTTACATCCTGGCACCTAATGGTATTCAGGTAGGACAAACCATTGAGGCAGGCGAAAATGCTGCTCCTGAATTAGGAAACGCGTTAATGCTCCGCAATATACCACTGGGTACTATTATCCATAACATTGAAATGCAGCCTGGTAAAGGTGGTATGATAGCTCGTAGTGCAGGAAGCTGGGCACAGTTATCGGCAAAAGAAGGTAAATATGTTATCGTGCGTATGCCATCAGGTGAAACACGTATGATTTTAGATACTTGCTTTGCAACTGTTGGAACGGTATCGAATCCTGACCATAACTTACAACAATTGGGTAAAGCCGGCCGTAATCGCTGGTTGGGTGTTCGCCCTCGTAACCGAGGCGTTTCCATGAACCCTGTTGATCACCCGATGGGTGGTGGTGAAGGTCGTTCATCAGGAGGACATCCTAGATCACGTAACGGTAAATACTCAAAAGGTATGAAAACCCGTCACCCTAAGAAAACAACATCTAAGTTTATCATTACAAGACGTAAAAAATAATCAATAGTTAATGGCACGTTCGATAAAAAAAGGACCTTATGTGGATCATAATCTCGCCGGCAAGGTAGAGAAGTTGAATGACAGCGGAAAAAAGACAGTGGTTAAAACCTGGTCACGCCGTTCAACCATTTTCCCTGATATGGTTGGTCATACATTCGCAGTTCACAACGGAAACAAATTTATTCCGGTGTTTGTAACTGAAAACATGGTGGGTCATAAATTAGGTGAATTTTCACCAACAAGAAACTTTAAATCACACTCTGGTAACAGATAAGAATTATGGAAGCAGTAGCAAAACTCATTAACAACCCGAGAACCAACAATAACGCAGGTTCACCACGTAAAACAAGATACGTAGTTGATCTGATCAGAGGGTTGGATATCGATAAAGCACTTAACGTGTTGAGGTTTACCGATAAGGCAGCCGCTACACCGATAGAAAAATTATTAAGAAGTGCGATTAAAAACTGGGAGGTAAAATTCGAACAGGATGCTGCCGACAGTAACTTATATGTGAAAGAATGTTTTGTAGATGGTGGTAAAACAATGCGTCGTTTTCAACCTGCGCCGCACGGAAGAGCTTACCGTATCCGCAAACGCACAAATCACATTACAATTAAAGTTGCATCAAGAACTGCAACAGCTAACGTTAACCAAGAAACCAAAGAATAAAATAATTAATTCGAATGGGACAAAAATGTAACCCGATAGGCAACAGATTAGGTATCATCCGCGGATGGGACAGTAACTGGTATGGCGGAAAAACCATGGCAGAGAAACTGGTAGAAGACGAAAGAATCCGTCAGTACCTCAGCGCAAGGATATCTAAAGGTGGAATTTCAAAAATCGTGATTGAAAGAACCCTTAACCGCATCACAGTAACAATCCATACTTCACGTCCGGGAATTATCATCGGAAAAGGTGGTGGAGAAGTTGATAAAGTGAAGGAAGAATTAAAGAAAATCACTGATAAAGATGTTCAAATCAATATCATTGAAATCCGTCGCCCGGAATTAGATGCAGCTATTGTAGGTGAAACAATCGCTCGTCAGCTTGAAGCACGTATCAACTTCCGTCGCGCCATTAAAATGGCAATCGCATCAACCATGCGTATGGGAGCTGAAGGTATCAAGATTCGTATCAGCGGACGTTTGAACGGAGCAGAGATGGCACGTTCTGAAGAATACAAACAAGGCCGTGTGCCATTACATACTTTCCGCGCAGATATTGATTATGCATGGAAAGAAGCACAAACAGTATACGGTAAACTCGGTGTAAAAGTATGGATCTGTAAAGGTGAAGTATTAGGAAAACGCGACCTCCAGCCGAATGTTGGTTTACAACAGGAAAAAGATCGCAATAACAAGAGAAGAAGAGCTAAACGTTAAAAAAATAAATCATGTTAGCGCCAAAAAAAGTAAAACATCGCAAAACGTTTAAGGGTAAGATAAAAGGTAATGCCAAAAGAGGTAGCCTGTTGTCGGCAGGATCGTTCGGTTTAAAAACCCTTGAAGAAGGCTGGATTACCGACCGTCAGATTGAAGCTGCCAGGATTGCCTTAACCCGTCACCTGAAACGTGAAGGTCAGGTTTGGATCAACATCTTCCCTGATAAGCCTATTACCAAAAAACCTGCAGAGGTTCGTATGGGTAAAGGTAAAGGTGCCCCTGAATATTGGGTGGCAGTAGTACAGCCGGGAAGAATCATGTTCGAAGCTGATGGAGTGCCACTGGATACTGCACGCGAAGCAATGCGTCTTGCTGCAGGTAAATTACCGGTTAAAACAAAATTTGTAGTCCGTAGAGATTACGTTTCATAAAATAAAAAATTTGGCAAATGGCTAAGTTAAAAAGAGAAGATTTAAACCAGCTCAGCATGGAAGACCTTAAACAAAGGCTTCATGACGATACTGATCGTTTACAAAAACTGCGTTTCAACCATGCGGTTAACCCAATCGACAACCCAACGCAAATTACATATGTGCGTCGTGAAATTGCCCGATTGAACACAGAAATTCGTAAACGTGAATTGGTTTCAGCCAAATAAAAAATAAACAGGATGGAACAAGAAACAAGAAATCTGAGAAGAACAATTACCGGAGTGGTAACCAGCAACAAAATGGACAAATCCATAACTGTTGCAGTTGAGCGAAAAATCATGCACACCAAGTACGGTAAGTTCCTCAAAAAAACAAAAAAATATCATGCACACGACGAGGCAAATGATGCTAAAGTGGGTGATAAAGTAGTAATTATGGAAACCCGTCCGCTGAGCAAACTCAAAAGATGGAGATTAGTTGACGTAGTCGAAAGAGCTAAATAACATGATACAACAGGAATCAAGACTTAAAGTAGCTGATAACAGCGGAGCACGCGAAGTGTTGTGTATCCGTGTATTAGGCAGCACAGGCAGAAGGTATGCTTCACTTGGCGATAAAATTATCGTAACTGTGAAAGATGCACTTCCCGGAGGTGGTATCAAAAAAGGTACTGTATCTACCGCAGTTGTAGTAAGAACGCATAAAGAAGTGCGTCGTAAAGATGGATCTTATATCCGTTTTGATGACAATGCTTGTGTGTTGTTAAACGCATCTGACGAGCCTAGAGGAACTCGTATTTTCGGTCCGGTAGCTCGTGAACTCAGAGATAAACAATTTATGAAAATCGTTTCATTAGCACCGGAGGTGTTATAATTATGGCAACAAAAAATACAACCAGCCGATTTAAACCAAAATACCACGTTAAGAAAAACGATATGGTATTGGTAATCACCGGCGACGACAAAGGAAAAAAGGGACGTGTAATTGAAGTAAATTATACTACCGGTCGTGTTATGATTGAAGGTATTAATATCATTTCAAAACATACACGCCCAACTCAACAATATCCTAACGGCGGTATCATTAAAAAAGAAGCACCAATTCACATCAGCAATGTGCAACTGGTTGATCCGAAAACCGGAAAAGGTATCAGGGTAAACCGCAAAGAAGTGGATGGTAAAATAGTTAGAACTAATAAATCAGGTGAAATAATCAAATAATGGAAACTAGAACTCCACGTCTGAAGAAAAAATATAGCGATGAAGTAGCAGCTTCACTGCAAGAGAAATTTAATTATAAAAGCTCTATGCAGCTGCCTAAACTCCTTAAGATTTCAATAAATCAAGGGGTTGGTAAAGCTACTCAGGACAAAAAAATGATCGATGTAGCAATCGACGAAATGACACGTATTACCGGTCAGAAATGTGTTGCTACCGTATCGAAAAAAGATATTTCGAATTTCAAATTACGTTCTGCCCAACCAATCGGTGTGAAAGTAACTTTGAGAGGTGAAAATATGTATGAATTTCTCGATCGTTTATTCTCTGTTGCCCTACCACGCGTTCGCGATTTTAAAGGTGTAAACGACAAGAGTTTCGATGGAAGAGGAAACTATACATTAGGTATTACCGAACATATCATTTTCCCTGAAATTGATATCGATAAAGTAACAAGAATAAGTGGTATGGATATCACTTTTGTTACCTCGGCTAAAACTGATGCTGAAGCATATGAATTATTAAAAGGATTAGGAATGCCATTCCGCAAACCATAAAAAAATACAATGTCAAAAAAATCAATAATTGCAAGAAATACCAAACGTCAGCACATGATTACACATTATGCTGACTTACGTAAGCAACTGAAGGCAGAAGGAAAATGGGAAGAGTTGGATAAACTCCCTCGTAATTCTTCAAAAGTAAGATACCGCAACCGTTGTAAATTAACCGGTCGCCCAAGAGGTTACATCAGCGACTTTGGTATTTCAAGAATCAAACTTCGTGATTTGGCCTTATATGGTAAAATTCCGGGAATGACAAAAGCAAGTTGGTAATAAATAAAATAGTAAAAACAGCAAATGAAAGTTACAGATCCAATAGCTGATTTTCTGACCAGAATCAGAAATGCTCAAAAAGCGAATCACAGAATTGTTGAGGTGCCTGCTTCAAATATGAAGAAACGCCTTACCGAAATTTTGTATGAGCATGGTTTCATCTTCAGATATAAATTTGAAGAAGAAGGTCCTCAGGGTGTTATCAAGATCGCGTTAAAATACGATCCTGTTACAAAATCCCCAGCCATCAAAGGTCTTACGAGAGTAAGTAAACCAGGATTGCGAAAATACGCAGGTGTTGGTGAAATGCCACGCGTTCTTAGCGGATTAGGCTTAGCAATAGTGTCAACTTCAAAAGGAGTAATGACAGAAAAAGAAGCCAAACGCCAGAATGTAGGTGGTGAAGTATTATGTTACGTTTATTAATTAAAACAGAAAGTAAATTACAATGTCACGAATAGGAAAATTACCCATTCAATTACCGGCAGGAGTAACTGTTTCAGTTGCCGACAACAACGTTGTTACCGTAAAAGGTAAACGCGGCGAATTAACACTGAAGGTTGATACTGATATCACCATTAAACCGGAAGGTGCAGTTGTTAAACTGGAGCGTCCTACTGAACAAAAACGCCATAAGGCGATGCATGGTTTATACCGCGCATTAATTGCCAACATGGTGAAAGGTGTATCAGAAGGATTTAGGAAAGAACTCGAATTGGTTGGGGTAGGTTACAGAGCTGCAAATACAGGTCAGATTCTTGAAATCGCTGTTGGTTACTCTCACCCTATCATGATGATGATTCCTAAAGAGGTAAAATTGTCAACCGTGAGTGAAAAAGGTAAAAACCCGACTATCATTCTCGAAAGCAACGATAAACAATTATTAGGTGCAATTGCTGTAAAAATCAGATCGTTCCGTAAGCCTGAACCGTACAAAGGAAAAGGTATTAAATATTCTGATGAAGTATTGCGTCGTAAAGCTGGTAAAACAGCAGGTAAATAAAAGCATTAGCTATGTTATCCGAAAAAGTAATAAGAAGACAAAAAATCCGCTATCGTATCCGTAAAAAAATTACAGGAACGGCTGAGCGTCCACGATTGGCAGTTTACAGAAGCAATAAAGAAATTTATGCTCAGTTGATTGACGATGTAGCTGGTCACACACTTTGCTCTGCATCAACAGCCGACAAACAGGGTAAAACCATTGCCGGAACAAAATGCGATAAAGCTAAAGAAGTGGGAAAAATGCTGGCTCAAAGAGCAGCAGAAAAAGGTATCGTATCAGTATCTTTTGACCGTGGCGGTTATTTGTATCACGGTAGAATTCTTAAACTGGCTGAAGGTGCCCGCGAAGGTGGTCTTCAATTCTAAAACTGAACTTGAGTTATGGCAATTAACAGAGAAATACAAAGAGTTAGAGCAAGTGAGCTCGAATTAAAAGAAAAAATTGTTGGTATCCAGCGTGTAGCTAAAGTTACCAAAGGTGGTAGAACATTTAGTTTTTCTGCCCTGGTAGTAGTAGGTGATGGCAACGGTATCGTTGGTCATGGTTTAGGAAAAGCCCGCGAGGTTACTGAAGCCATCCAAAAAGGTATTGATGATGCAAAGAAAAACCTGATTAAAGTTCCGGTTCATAAAGGCACCATCCCACACGAACAATTAGGAAAATTCGGAGCAGGTAAAGTAATGATTAAACCAGCTGCACACGGAACAGGCGTTATCGCCGGTGGTGCAATGCGCGCAGTATTTGAAAGTGCCGGTGTAACCGACGTACTTGCAAAATCACTGGGTTCATCAAATCCGCACAACGTGGTAAAAGCTACTTTTGATGCATTGGCACATTTAAGAACACCAATGACCATAGCTCAACAAAGAAATACACCATTAAAAAAAGTATTTAATAATTAATCAGTTATGAGCAAGATAAAAGTAACATTAGTTAAGAGCACAACTGACCGACCAAAAAGACAAAAGGCAACAATGATTGCACTTGGTCTTCGTAAAATGCACCATTCTGTGGAAGTAGAAGCAACACCTCAGATAATCGGTATGGTGAAAGCAGTTCAACATTTAGTTAAAGTAGAAAATATTTAATAATGGATTTATCAAATTTAAAACCGGCAGAAGGCTCGATTAAGAAACGTCACCGCATTGGTCGTGGACAAGGTTCGGGCTGGGGTGAAACTTCAAAACGAGGCTTCAAAGGAGCAGGTTCCCGTTCAGGTAATTCTCGCAAGAGAGGTCATGAGGGTGGACAAATGCCATTACAACGCCGTTTGCCGAAACGTGGCTTCAACAACAAAAACTTTGAAGTAAAATACGTTTCCTTCAATTTAGATCAAATTCAGGCTATGGTTGATAAATACGAAATCACCAAGCTCGATCTGGATATGTTAAAAGCAAACAGAATTATCAAAGGCGATGAGCGCTTAAAAGTACTCGGTCGCGGTGAGTTAAAAGCGAAAGTTGAAATTTGGGCGCATGCATGCAGCGAAACAGCTAAAAAAGGAATCGAAGCAGCAGGCGGAACAATTAATGTGATAGCTTAATACATGAAAAAATTCATACAGACATTAAAAAATATCTGGAGCATCGAAGATCTCCGTAAACGATTGACCTACACTATCGGTTTGATATTGTTGTTCCGTTTCGGTTCTTATGTTATGCTTCCCGGTATAGATCCGGAAATTTACGGTCAGGCCGCCAATGTTAACGGTCAGAGCGGATTACTGGGTTTAATAAACTTATTTGCAGGTGGTGGTTTCAGCAGAGCCTCAATTTTTGCACTCGGTATCATGCCTTACATTTCGGCATCTATCGCGATTCAATTATTGACCATTGCAGTTCCCTATTTCGCCCGTTTACAAAAAGAAGGTGAAAGCGGCCGCCGCAAAATGAATCAATATACCCGTTACCTCACTGTTGTAGTTACAGCATTGCAGGCATCAGGATATTATGCTTACTTAAAAGGAATGTCTGAACAAGCTGACTTTATCCTTGCTCCAAACGGTTTATTCTGGTTTATCTGCGTTATGATTTTGACAGCAGGAACATTATTTACTATGTGGATGGGTGAACGTATTACTGATAAAGGTATAGGTAATGGTATTTCCATGTTAATCATGGTTGGTATCGTGGCCGGTTTACCTGCAGCGATCCTGAATGAGATTACACATCGTGGTGCTGATGGCGGTGGCGGATATATTCCATTCGTTCTTGAAATTGCCTTCATGATTTTAGTGATTATGGGTTGTATCCTGCTCGTTCAGGGAACAAGACGAATTCCGGTTCAGTATGCTAAACGTGTTGTAGGTTCTCGCCAATACGGTGGAACCAGAAACTATATTCCATTAAAAATAAACGCTGCCGGCGTAATGCCAATCATCTTTGCTCAGGCTTTGATGTTTATTCCCGGCATTTTTGTTCAGATAAATGAAGATTGGAGCAGTTCTCCGGTTCTTGTTATGCTGAACGATTTCCAAAGCGTAGGATATAATATCATTTACGGTTTATTAATTGTGTTGTTTACTTATTTCTACACCGCTATCATCATCAACCCTGCACAAATGGCTGATGAATTAAAGAAAAACGGTGGATTTATTCCGGGTATTAAACCAGGTAAAAAAACAGCAGAATTTATAGACAACGTTTTATCAAGAATTACTTTACCGGGTTCAATTTTCCTTGCATTAGTTGCAGTGGCTCCGGTAATTACCCGCGTAATTGGTGTGGATCAAAGTTTTGCCAGATTTTTTGGCGGAACATCACTCCTTATCATGGTAGGTGTTATTCTTGATACATTACAACAAATTGAAAGTCACCTGTTAATGCGTCATTACGACGGTTTGATGAAGTCGGGACGAATTAAAGGTCGCACATCATCACCAGTAGGCGTGCAACAAGGATGATTTATTATAAAACAACAGATGAGATAAAACTCATCAGAGAAAGTTCTTTACTTGTTTCAGAAACGTTAGCCCTGATGGCGGGATTAATAAAACCCGGTATCACAACACTTGAGCTTGATGAAAAAGCTGAAGCGTTTATCAGGGATAATGGAGCTCGTCCGTCATTTAAAGGATATCGCGGGTTTGCACATACATTATGTATTTCGGTAAACGAAGAAGTAGTGCATGGTATTCCATCAAAACGCGAAATCAAAAACGGGGATGTAGTTTCTGTAGATTGCGGTGTTTACAAAAACGGATACCACGGTGATTCGGCTTACACTTTTTTAGTTGGCGATGTTACCATGGATGCAGTAAACCTTGCCAGAGTTACCAAAGAATGTGTTTTCAAAGGTATCGAAATGGCAATAGCAGGAAACAGAATCGGGGATATCAGTTATGCCGTTCAAAATTATGCTGAATCGTTCCATGGTTATGGAGTTGTTCGCGAATTAGTTGGGCATGGCTTAGGAAAGAGCCTGCATGAAGAACCGGATGTGCCAAATTTTGGTGCAAGAGGAAAAGGGCCTAAAATGCAGGAAGGGTTAGTGATAGCAATTGAACCGATGATTAACTTGGGTACAAAAAATGTGGTTCAGGAAAACGACGGGTGGACAATAAGAACGAAAGACAGAAAAATTTCCTGTCATTTTGAACATACCATTGCGGTAACAAAGGAGAAAGCGGATATTTTATCCAGTTTTGAACCAATTGAAGCCGCGGTGAAGCGAAATAAAAATTTATATCAGGAAACTGAAACAGTTAGTTAATGTCGAAACAAGGACTAATAAAACAAGACGGAACAATTACTGAAGCATTGAGTAATGCAATGTTCAGAGTGAAGTTGGAAAACGAACACGAAATTGTAGCCCATATTTCAGGGAAAATGCGAATGAATTACATTCGGATATTACCGGGCGACAGAGTGACAGTGGAGATGAGTCCGTATGATTTAACAAGAGGAAGAATTATTTACCGTTATAAATAACATTGTTATGAAAGTAAAACCATCAATAAAAAAACGCAGCGTCGATTGTAAGATCGTGAGAAGAAAGGGAAGGCTGTATGTGATCAACAAAAAGAACCCTAAATTCAAACAACGTCAAGGTTAACATTTAAAATTTTTGAATTAATAATATGGCAAGGATTGCTGGTATTGATTTACCTAAAAACAAAAGAGGCGTAATAGGCCTTACCTACATCTACGGGATTAGTAACTCTACTTCCAAGAAAATTCTGGCTTCAGCAAATATTGATGAAAGCAAGAAGGTAAAAGATTGGAACGATGATGAGATTAATGCTATTCGCTCATTTATAAATGATGAGTTGAAAGTAGAAGGTGCATTGCGTTCTGAACAACAACTGGCTATCAAACGCCTAATGGATATCGGATGCTATCGTGGTGTTCGTCACCGTAAAGGTTTACCGGTTCGTGGTCAACGCACCAAAACAAATTCAAGAACCCGTAAAGGTCGTAAGAAAACAGTTGCGAATAAAAAGAAAGCACCTAAAGGATAATAATTAAACAGTAAGTTTTACTATATACATTTATTTATAAAATGGCTAAAACAACAACAGCAAAAAAGACAGTTAAAAAAAGGATAGTAAAGGTGGAAGCCGAAGGACAGGCCCACATACTAGCTTCTTTTAACAATCTGATTATCACTTTTACCAATATGACCGGACAAACCATTTCATGGGCTTCGGCAGGTAAAGCAGGATTCAGGGGTTCTAAAAAGAATACGCCTTATGCGGCGCAGGTAGCTACTTCAGATGCAGCGAAAGTTGCTTATGATGCAGGTTTGCGCAGAGTAGAAGTATTTGTAAAAGGACCTGGCTCAGGACGTGAATCAGCAATTCGTTCAATTGTATCATCAGGAATAGATGTAACAGTTATTCGCGATATCACACCACTTCCGCACAACGGATGCCGTCCTCCTAAAAAGAGAAGAGTATAATCAACTAAACAATTAAATCTAACAGATCAATGGCAAGATATACAGGGCCCACCACGAAAAAATCAAGATCATTTGGCGAATCCATATTCGGATACGACAAATCATTTGATAAGCGTAAATATGCGCCGGGTCAGCACGGACAATCCCGTAAAAAGAAAAGCTTGAGCGAATATGGTGTTCAGCTTAAAGAAAAGCAAAAAGCGAAATACACTTATGGTGTATTAGAACGTCAGTTCCGCAAAACTTTTGAAGCAGCAACCCGTCGTCACGGTGTTACCGGTGAAGCATTATTGCAATTACTGGAAGCTCGTTTAGACAATACAGTTTACCGTTTAGGTATTGCTCCAACACGTCGCGGTGCTCGTCAGTTAGTTAACCACAAACATATTGAGGTGAATGGTTCTGTTTGCAGTACACCATCAGCTTCTTTACGTCCCGGTGATGTAATTACGATTCGTGAAAAATCAAAAGATATCGAATGGTTAAAAGAAGCGGCTTCCACAGCATCCAGAAAATTTTCATGGTTAGAGTGGAACCCAACTCAAATGAAAGGCGTTTTTGTAAGCTACCCTGAACGTGATCAGATACCTGAAACGATCAAAGAACAGCTTATCGTCGAACTTTATTCTAAATAAAATAATTAAAAAACACCTATTAATATGGCATTACTTTCATTTCAGCGTCCTGATAAAATCACTTTACAAAAAGCAACGGATTTTGAAGGTACTTTCGAGTTTAAACCTTTGGAGCCAGGCTTTGGTGTTACAATCGGAAACGCGTTACGCAGAGTATTATTAAGTTCACTGGAAGGTTTTGCAATCTCATCAGTAAAAATCAGCGGCGTTGATCACGAATTTTCAACCATCACCGGCGTTATGGAAGATATTACTGAGATTGTCCTCAACCTTAAACAGGTTCGCCTGAAAAAAGAATTGGGTGGCGATGAAAATGCAGTAGAAAAAATCTTCATCTCGTTAAAAGATAAAGAAGAATTCAGAGCCGGTGATATCGAGAAACATACAAACAGTTTCCGCGTTACCAATCCTGATTTACTCATTTGCAGAATGGAACCTTTTGTAAAACTGGATATCGAATTAACTATTCAGAAAGGAAGAGGTTATTTACCAGCAGAAGAAAATAAAAATATCGATAAAACAATTGGTGTTATTCCAATTGATGCTATTTATACGCCAATTAAAAACGTAAAATACAATATCGAAAATACCCGTGTGGAACAAAAAACCGACTACGAAAAATTAGTAGTTGAAATTAAAACTGATGGAACTATTCATCCTGAAGATGCCATTAAAGAAGCTGCAAGAATTTTAATTCAGCACTTAATGTTGGTTACAGATGAAAACATCACTTTCCATACCAGCGGCGAAAAAGAAGTTAATGTAGTTGATGAGCATACTTTACACATCCGTAAACTGTTAAAAACACCGCTTGAAGATTTAGATCTTTCAGTTCGTGCCTATAACTGTTTGAAAGCTGCGAAAATCAATTCATTATCTGAATTAGTAAAATACGATACCAACGAATTATTAAAGTTCCGCAATTTCGGTAAAAAATCGTTAGTGGAAATTGAAGCAATGGTGTTGGACAAAGGTTTACAATTCGGTATGGACCTTTCTAAATATAAATTAGAAGAAGATTAATCTCGATGTTGTGAAACATCACTAAAAAAATTGAATAATGAGACACGGAAATAAAATTAACCACCTCGGAAGAAAATACGCGCACCGTAAAGCAATGTTGGGTAACATGGGTGTATCGCTCATCATGCACAAGCGCATTAAAACAACTTTAGCTAAGGCAAAAGAATTACGCGTTTACATTGAGCCGATTATCAATCGCGCAAAAGAAGATAATACGCATAATCGTCGTGAGGTGTTTTCTCACCTGCAGGATAAAGAAGCAGTAAACGAACTGTTTACAGAAATTGCAGGAAAAATTGCAGGACGCAACGGTGGTTATACCCGCATTTTAAAAATAGCTGAAACCCGCGTTGGTGATAGCGCTGAAACTGCTTATATCGAGCTTGTTGACTACAACGAAAACATGCTTAAAACTGCTAAAACAGCAACTAAAAAACGCAGTCGCCGCGGTTCTGGTAAAGCATCTGATAAAAAAGCAGTTGACGCTGATGCAACAGCTAAAACCGAAACCAAAAAAGAAACAAAAACAGAAGAATCTGCTGAGGAACAAGCTGCAGAATAATTTTGATTTTTTAAATACTACTCAAACGGGGGTGAAATTTTTTCATCCCCGTTTTTTATTTTCCGGAAAGATATACCTGCTTGTTGTCGGATGTTGTTTCACTATTTAGTTGCACAATGTAATTTCCTGCCGGCAGTTGAGGTGCAATAATTGTAGTGGAGAGATTAATAACTTTCTGAGTCATGATACATTTTCCCTGTAAGTCATATAAATTGAAATATAAATCTGAAATAACTGTTTGATATATTTCAAGATGAATGGTATTACCTTCTGCAAAAATGGTATTTACATTTAATGCTTCAGATGCATGCACACCTACAGGAATAAATGTTGAAATGGGTGTATTAGGCGTAGATTCAATTGCATAGTCTCTTATGGTAAATGATTTATTATTTATAGCCACATCTAATCTTGCCCACCCGTAATAAGTACTGTCGTTATCCTGTAAACGTAAACCAATATATTTTTTTGTTTCACCGAAAATCCATTGGCCTGCTGCATAAATAGGATAATAAAAATAAGATGCAACAATTGCATAAAACTGATAAACCATCGTTTGTGTTGCATCACTTAAAAAATTTCCGGCATATGGGCCGATTTCTATTCCTTCGTCAATTACATAAGGATAGGCGTAAGCACCGCCGCTTGCCGTAAACGCAGCTATGGCGTTACCTGCTTCGGGTAATGCAAAAATTCCATTGAATACATAAAAATTAGCGCCGCCATAATAAGTGAAATTTAAAAAATTGGTGCTTGTAAATAAGAATGTGAAATCGTCGGCGCCATCGTTGTTTAAATCCAATAAATATAACTGACCGGGATTGCTAATAAATATATCCGGTTCAATATCAGTATATTGTATTTCTGCTGATGCATTTGATGATTGTAAAAAAGTAACAGCAATAGCAGAATAGGTGGCTATATTTAATTTATTTGACCGCATTCTTATCTTAAAAATACAAAAAAAACCTCCGGGTGTTCCCGGAGGCTATAAAAAATAATGTTAAATATTATTTTTGAATGCTTACTGTTTTAGTATACACACCGCTTTCGTTTGTTACAACCTGCAATGTATAAGCACCTGCTGCAACATTATCAAGATTGATTTGCATACCGTTCATATTTAATTCATTTTGGTAAACAACTTTACCTTCTAAATTAAATACTTTAACTGTTGCACCTGTAGTTTGTAAATCTTTAACTACAACATTAATTGTTGATCCAAAACTATAAGCATTTAATTGATTGTTTTGAATAACTGTATGAATACCAACAGTTTCTCCTGTTTCAATTGCAGCTTCTTCTGACATTTTAACAGCATAATCGTGAATGGTAAATTCATGATTGTTATCATCAACAGATAAACGCGCCCAGCCATAATAACTTGCACCGCCATCATCTAACCTTAATCCAACAAATTTTTCAGTTTTGCCAGACCAGTTTCCAACAGGTGAAGTGAACCAAGCTAATGTAGTTCCGGAAGCATAATAACTTTGGATACCTAAATAAAATGCCATTATCTGATTGCCATACAAGGAGTTCGTATTAAATTGCATGTCACCATCAATAGTAACACCGGCATTTAATGCATAAGGTAATAATGTGCCTGAAGTAAATGAACTTCCGCCTACGGCACCATTATATGAATAAATTAAAACATCCTGAATTAAACCACCCCAAGTTGCACCACCGGTGCTATTGAAAACTCCGGGAGCACTAAAGTCATTGATTTTAAAAGCAAAATCAACTGAACCATCACCGTTAAGGTCTAATTCATAAAATTCGCCGTTTTCGCTAAATGTTTCATCAGGATTTACATCAGTATACATCACTTGTCCTGATGCAGACGTGTGTGCCAAGATAAATGCACCGGCCATACCTGAGTAACCGGCCAATTTTTTTGCAAATTCTTTTTGGGTAGAAACTTTTTTCATTGTTACAGATTAAAGGTTAGTAAAATATAAGGCGAATGTAATAAACTTTTGTGATTCGAAGTATCATGGAATTGTTATTTAACTGCATAAAAAAAGCCCCTGGAAAACCAGAGGCTTAAAATATGCTATACGTTCAGAATTAATTCTGGATGTATAATTTTTTAGTGAATTGAGCGTTATCAGCGCCGGTTAATTGCACAGTGTATAAGCCTGTAGCAACTTGATCAAGGTTGATTGATAAGTTGTTAGCAGAAACACCAGCAGTGTAAACTACACGACCGTCGATGTCAAATACGTTTACAGTATTGATACCTGCGTTTACGTCTTTAACGATAACGTTGATTGTACTTCCGTAGCTATAAGCAGAAACCTGGCTTTCGTTTAAAGAAACGATGTTGATTCCGCCACCAGTTGTAGCACCGGCTAAGATTGCAGCATCAGCTACATCGTCATAAGCATAATCTTTTACAGTTACGCTAACTGGTCCAACTTCTACATCTAAACGAGCCCAACCGTAGTGAATTTCACCATCGATGTCGAACATAACGCCCATGTAGCTATCAGTTGTACCTGCAAACGGTCCGTAAGTAACGCTGCTGTAAATTGAAGCTAAGAAAGCAATGTTAGCGCTGTTTGAAAGGAATCCTTGATCAGGTCCGATATCATCACCAGCAGCTAAAGCACTACCGTAAGGTAAAATTGCTCCAGTGTAACCAACAACCATGTTTGAAGGTCCACCGTAACCGTAAGAACTTAAGTTACCAACTACGTAACCCCAAGTCCAGTTACCAGCGCTGTTAGCAGCACCAGCCATTAAGAAATCAGAAACACCGTTGTTATCAAGGTCAAGCGCATAAAGTTCGCCAATACCAAAAGTAACATCTTCGATGTCTGTGTAAACTACTGTTGCATTTGCATCAGTACCAGCTGCAACAAATGCACCGGCCATTGCTGAATAAGCTGCTAATTTTCCAGCTTTTTTTGAATTGTAAAGTTTTTTCATATCTGCAGATTGTTTTAAAAATTCAAGGGCGAATGTAACAATTTTTTTTGATTGTGATTAGGTTTCTGACCAATTTCTGACAAAAAAAAACCGGGAATTTAGTTCCCGGCTGAAAGTTTATTTTGTTAAACTGACCTGTTTTTTCATGCTTAGGTCGTTTTGGCTTATATAAACCAGATAATTTCCGGAAGGTAAATCGTTACAATCCATAGTAAAACTGCCACTTGTAGCTTGTTGAGCCTTTACTTGTTTACCGGAAAGGTCAAAAATTGCGATTTCCGAATTGCCTTTCACTGATTCGGGAATTGTTACATACACTACAGAAGCATTGCTGTAAACAGAAGCATCTGCTAATGGATTATTCACCACATCGGTAGCTGTTTGACCTGTAAAAATGGCCTTGTTGGCTTCATTTTCATAAGCATAGTCATGAATAGTGATTGAACCGGCGTTATCAGCAACGGAAATACGCATCCAGCCATAGTAACGGTCTTTGTCAACGTTAAGTCTGAAACCCATATAACCCATATTGCTATCTAACCAAATGCCACCCTGATATTCATAATAAGGGAATCCTGCAAGCGAAACCTGCACACTTACACCGAGGGTTCCTGAGCCTTCTGCAAAATTATCTTCGCTGTTGATGCCTTCGCCATCAGGTAAAATTGGTGCATAAACACCACTATAACCGCTGTAGGTAACCAAAGAACCTAAAATTTCGTTGCCATTAAGTGCTGACATGCCTGCAACGCGAACATTGTAGGTAAAATCGATACCATAGTAAGTGCCGGTGCCCAAAATAGAATAAACAAAGAATCCTAAATCATCGGTGCCGTCGCTATTTACATCAATTGTAATCTCACCGCCTTCACCACCAATTGCTAAATCAGGATCTAAATCTGTGTATACTACAGTTGCCTGTGCACTGTTTACTGCTAAAAATGCAGCAGCACTTGCCGCATATTGAATTAATCTTTTGTTTGAAAGTGTATTGTTTTTCATACTGTTTGTTTTATGATACGAAGATAGATATAGTTAAAAGTTTGAAATGCTAAATATTGTTAACCAAATTCAAATGAAGGTCATTTTATTTAGCACTTTTTTCACGATGTAAACTTTTGTCAACCACTTTTGCCATTTCTTCAATATTCAAAGTATTACCTAAAAATGCATTTACTTTTTGTAATTCCGACATCGGGTCATTAACTAAATTGCGATGTGAAACAAAAAGTATTTCCATATTTTGTTGAGCCGGAACCCAAGTGTGAATACGTTCAAGATTTTGTTTGAACACATTCAATACACGAATATTTAATGCATCTTCTTTTGCTTTGCCATCGCGCACGAGCATTTTATGCTGACTTTGAATTACTTCATCCAAATCGCGTTCCATAAATATGATTTTATATTTATAGTTGGCAGGTAATTCAAATAATAACTGGCTAATTACTTTTACGCATTTGCCCATTGCATCTTTAACCCAGTTTTTATTTCGAGCTAATGATTTTACGAGTTCATGTTCGTAATATCCTTTAGGATTATTTTCGTCGGGTTGACGAATGCCATCTGTAAAAATATCTAAGCCACCTTTATCCATCATTTGCATCATCATACTGGTGCCGGAACGTGGTAAGCCTGAAACAATTACAATATCGCCTTTAAAATATTCCTGAATTTTTGCTTTATGGTCTTCTGCAATTTCAGGTTTTTTAAGATGGTCGTTATAAATTGTGGTGAGCATTTGTCGTGCTTTATTTATACCCGGCGCCATTTTTAAACATACTTCAAAAGCTTCAGCACTGCGTTCGTATTCTTGCATGTAATATAATGCTTCACCCAAATGATAATGTGCAAACGGGAAGAAATACGTTAAACCAACTGCATTCAGAAAACAATCAACAGCTTCTTCAAAGTTTTTGCGACGTAAATGCGTAACGCCCAAACCGTGATGTGCTGCGGAATTGCCCGGATCGTGTTCTAATTCATTTAAGAATGCTGTTTCTGCTTTTTTCCATTTTTTTAATGCAAGATAACAACGTCCTAATTGCATATTTACTCGCGCAACCGAAGGCATATCTTTTTCGATTTGTTCGAATAAAGTCATTGCATCTTTAGGGCGGTTTTCGATAAGCAATAAATTGCCTTCCATAATTTTCATGCTGATAGATTCACGACCTTGTTGTACATCTTTTAATTTAGATAATACATCACGTGTTTCTGCAACTTTATTTATCGATTGATAGGCGTGAGCTAATCGCATTCCGTAACGCGTAGTTGATGGATTTTCTTCAAATAGTTTTGTAAGAATTTCAATCGCTTCATTATATTTTCTTCCATTCATATAAGAACGGGCGAGATAATAATTATTTTCGTTTACGGTACTTTTAATTGCCTTTTCAATATTTTCACTTGGGCGTTCAATATATCCGAGTTCAATTAATTGCTCCATTGCTTCTGCTGCTGCATATGGATCTTCCTGTTTATCTTTTGGATGTTCACCACTGTTACCCGGAATATCATCCCAGCTATCAATTTTATCAGGAATAATAGATTCTTCGAAAGCATTTACTAATACATTTCCATCCATATCGGCACCAATTGGCAAACCGAACATGGTTAAAATTGTTGGAGTTACATCTAAAATTGATGCACCATAAATACGTTCATCTTTTTTAATTCCCGGGCCGTTTAAAACGAAAATTCCATAAGGGCTGTGTTCCAAAGCAGGAGCAGCAGGTTCTTTAGGTAATTCGATAGGACGTAAATGGTCAGGGTGGAAACCGTGATCAGAAATAAGCATAACGGTAACATCAGGACCTGCAAGCTGAAGTAAACGTTCCAGCATCATATCATGATATTTGTAACCGCTGATCACTACATCTTTATACAGATTAAATAAATCGTCCGGTACCATTGGCATTTGTGGCGGATGGAATTTCATAAATCCGTGACAGAAGTGGTCAATTGCATCGTAATACACGCCAACAAAATCCCATTCTTCATTTTCGAGGATATAAGTTGCGGCAGCGTGAATGGTTGAACAATCGGCAATTACTTTTGTAAGCATGCCCAATCGTTTATCTTTTTCCTGGTCAATTTTAGCTGCATCAGGAATAAACGGCATAATATGGGCAGCAGTTAATTCACCCGGATGAATGCGCAATTTTTTGTAGAAATCTGCTTTTTCAGCAGGGTGCACGGTGCCATCCAACATTGGCCATGGTTCGTTCATTGGCTTGGTAGCACGCTGATATAAGTTGGAAATCATGGTACCATTAATCGGCTCAGCCGGATGTGATGGCCACCAGCCAACAACATGGCTTTTCATGTCGTGCTGATTAAATATATTCCAGATTGCTTTTACTTTTCTAGAAGTAATATATGCAGGACGGATACCTTTTCCTGAAGGATCAGGTTCAGTGAAGCCAATAATACCGTGTTTGTACGGGCGTTTTCCGGTTGAAATGGACGTCCATAACGTTGGCGATAAAGGTGGATCTAATGTTGCGAAATTTCCCATAACACCACCGTTTACTAATTTTTCGAGTGTTGGCATGTGGCCGGCATCCATTAAGGGACTAATCACTTTCCAGTCGGCTGCATCCCACCCGATAAGGAGTACTTTTTTTGCTATTCTTTTACCCATGATTAAATTGTAAGATTGAATTAAAACAATACATTTTCAGCAATAATTGATTTACTGAATTGTGTGTTTAATTTTCGGTTTGATTGTTTTCAGTTTGCTGTTTATTGGCCTCTCTGGCTTTTTGGTATTGACGACGAACCTGGCGCCATGCAATTACACCTTTATATCCGAGGGCTAATAAACCCAATGAGCCTTCAACAGGAATTTTGAAAGGCTTGCCATCAGGAGTTGTGATAGCTATTTTTTGTGCTTGTTTCTTTTCCATTGATAAAAATTAATAAAGAATGCAAATTTAACGGATACCGCGCGGGTTTACTAATTTGAACTGATGATTTTGCTCAAATAATAACATGGTTGGGCATCTTTAATATTTGGTGCTGCCATTAAGTTTAACTCAGGCAAAAGAATAAGATTCGGAGGAAATTTGTCGATTCCGGCAAAAAATGATTTCTACCCCCAAAAATGGTTGTTAAAAAAATTGCCGATTACCGAATCAGGGTAACGTTACCTGTTACGAGCTGACGCACATTTTCCTTGAGTTGTACTTCCATCATATACACGTAAACGCCCTGACTGAGGGCTTCTCCGTTCAGTGTGCCATCCCAACCGGTTGTTGGATTGTCGGCAGGTAGATTTTGTGTAGTAAACACTAATTCGCCCCATCTATCGTAAACGTTCATCGATAAAATGGATTCCAAATCGGTGCCGAAAGCAAAGAGGTAATCGTTAATATTATCGCCGTTTGGCGTGAAGGTATTCGGAATAAAAATGACAGGTAAAAATACCGGTACAACGGTTACCAGAATATCGTCGGTAGCCACGCAGCCATAAATATCCCAAGAGGTAACGGTATAGGTATTAGATAACAATGAGTCGAAAATTGGTGATGCACAATCCACACAACTCAACCCTGCAGGCGGTTCCCAAAGGAAGGTGCTGCCACCGGTTGCGTTTAAAACGGTAGTGGTATATTCTGCAATTATTTTATCTGTACCTGCATCTACGCTGTTTTGAATTACTTCAATAGTTGCGGTTGCAGTATTAGTGCATCCATTATAATCTGTGTAAGTATAGGTGGTGTTATATATTCCGGGAGTGCCTGCGAGAGCCGGGTCAAATTCATCTCCTAAAACACCGGTACCGCTGTATGTTCCTCCGGTTGGGTCGCCGACCATTAAAACCGCATCACCTTCTAAACAAACAACTTCGGGAATTGTAAGGGTTGGAATTGGCAATGCATTTACCGTAATAAAAAATGTTTTTGTTTCAGGGCAACCCGGGCTGGTGTAAGATACGGTATAAGGTCCGCCGGGTGTTGATGCAGCCAAATTTATGGCGCCGGTTGTTCCATTAATGGAAAGGCCGGGATCCGCAGTAAATGAGCCACCCGGATTTAGCACATAATCGGGTGTAACTGTTCCGGTGGCACAATAGGTGTCTTTATCGTATGAAAAACTGGCATCGGTTAATGGTAAAATTTCGATAACCAAGGTGCTGTTATCGCTGCATAAACCGGCAGGAGTTGTATAAGTGATGGTATATAGACTTCCCGGAATACCTGTTGTTAAATCAATTAGACCTGTTGCAGGGTTTACAGATAATGTTGGCGGGCTAACCGTAAAGGTTCCCCCCGGAGTAGCAATTGTTGTAATAGCCGCTGTGCCATAATTACAGAATTCTGTAGCGCCATATGAAAATGCAGGGTCATCTAAAGGATCAATCGTAATGGTTTCAGTTGAACTATTTGAGCATGGCCCTGCCGAGGTGGTGTAGGTAATGGTATAAGTTGTTCCTACATCGCCGGTAGCCAGATTAACCATACCTGTTGCCGCATTGATACCCATAGTTGGAGGGGAAATTGTAAATGTACCTCCCGGTGTTGTTACAAAAGCCGGTGACATGGTTCCCGTAGGGCAATAACTAGGGGCGCTGTATCCAAACGCAGGGTCATCGAGCGGATCAATTAACACTGTTGTGGTGCCTGTTGAGTTACAAGGACCGGCAGGAGTTGTGTATGTGATGGTATATAATGTGCCAACAGCACCGGTTGTAAGGTCAATAACGCCTGTAGTGGGATTAACTGTTAAACCTGCAGGGGCAACCGAAAATGTTCCACCCGGGGTTCCGATTGTTACCGGAGTTGCTGTGCCTGTAGGGCAAAAGCTTGGTGCACTGTAAGCGATAGTAGGATCATCCATCGCATCGATGGTAATGTTAACTGAATAATCACTTATACAGATTACCCCAACAGTATAGGTAATGGTATATGTAGTTCCGATTGTGCCTGTACTCAAGTCGATTTCACCTGTAACAGGGTCAATTACCAAACCGGCAGGCGAAGCAGTAAAGTCACCACTTGCTGTGGCGATGTAAGTAGGTGTAGTAGTGCCACTCGGGCAATAACTTGCTGCATCATAGGTAATGGTAGCATCCGGGTCAGTAATAATTGTAAAGAAGTCGGTTGCAGATTCAGGGCAAAGTCCGCCAATACTGTAAGTAACTGAGTATGAGCCTGGTGTACTTGCTGCGAGGTCAATTTGACCGGTTGCCGGGTCAATAACCAAACCTGCCGGTACCGATGTAAAGGTTCCACCCGGGTCGCCTGTAATTACAGGTAAAGCTGTGCCGTATGTGCAATAAAAAGGGTCGTAAGAAAAGGAAGGGTCAGGATCAACAACAATAACGGTTACCTCTTCTTCATAATCTATACCTGAACAGCTTTCTAAAAATGCCGTGTAAGTAGTGGTTACGGTTGGGCTTACCGCAATTGAATCGCCGTATCCAACTATTGCGCCTGCTGCGTCGTACCAAATTATACCATTTGGCACAAACCTGGTGCTTTCATTTGAGGTAGTCCAGGCAGTTGAATTCCGGCCGGGAGCGGTAAATGCTGTTAAACCATCTAAACTATGCACACCCTGAGTGGCAGTTCCACCTGCCCAGGCCGGGCAGTTTGGCTTATTGGTCAGGTGATTTTCAATTATGTTGGTTGTTTCGTTGAGTACAATCTGAAATTTACCGAAAAGGCCTGTGCAGCTAAACATGGGCACATTATCATAACTCACTACAAATTTTCGGTTAGGGGCAGTTCCAATAGTTTGGTATTTGATACAAGAACCGACAGGAGTGCATAAGCCGGGATGCCAGTCCTGCCAAGGCCCCATAATACAATTTTTAGGCACATTAACACCTGTGCTTGGAATTGTAGCCGACGTGTAGGTTGTAGTAAGTGCTCCGGGGCCACCAAAACTTACCCATCCGTTTGAGCCTACATAACACTTCGTGTATTCGTTACCTAAAAAACAAAATGAAAATCCGAGGTCAATAGCCTGACTGTAGCTATCATCGGTTAATCCGCCACCGCCGGTTTTAGGAACCATTGTTCCATCGTAAAGCTCAGGTGCGTAAGGGTACGTTTCGAATGTATAACTTGAAGTACCATAAGAGGGCGCTGAAAACACCTCTAATATTGCGGTTCCGCCGGGACAAATAGAAGTATCTTCTGATGCAACTATTTGTGCCTGTGCCACTTGTAACACAAAAATGGTGGTAAGCAGGGCTGAAATTCTCCTCATTATGGCTGATAGGTGTGTTTATAAAAAGTGGTGCAAGTTAATCAAATTTAAAAAAAATCAAAGCAAAAGTTAACAGGAGAAATGCACCATGTAGGGAAAAGCCAAAAAACGGTGATGAAATGGCAGTTTTTTGCTCCCCAACCTGTCCCGATAGCTATCGAGAGTACCAGGTATCTACATTTTTTTGGAAAATATTATTGGAAATTATATAAAACACAAAAACCTACCAAATGGTAGGTTTTTGCTCCCCAACCTGGACTCGAACCAGGGACCTACTGATTAACAGTCAGTCGCTCTAACCAGCTGAGCTATTGAGGAATGTTTCTTTTGAAACGGGATGCAAATTTATTTTCTTAAATCCATAATGCAAAGAATTTTGACAAATTTAATTAAGCTAAATATTTCGTTTTCGCTTGAAACCCTTTGATAGATTGTGTTTTCGGCGTTAAATTAAAGTTGTGTAAATAAAAGTAATATTAAAAAAGAGCATCTTAAGCACATAAGTGTTTTCTTTGCAGCAAAATTTAAAATATGAGTATTCTGGTAGTAGGAACGGTAGCTTTTGATGCAATTGAAACGCCTTTTGGTAAAAAAGATAAAGTAATTGGTGGTTCGGCTACTTATATCGGTTTGTCGGCTTCTTATTTTTATAACAAGATAAAATTGGTGTCAGTAATTGGCAGTGATTTTCCAAAAGCAACTATTGCCCAGTTTAATAAAAAAGGTATCAACACTGATGGTGTTCAGGTGATGAAAGGTCAAAAATCATTTTTTTGGTCAGGCCGTTACCATATGGATATGAATACGCGCGATACGCTGGTGACAGATTTAAATGTGCTTGCAGATTTTAATCCTGTATTACCGGAAAGTTCACGTAAACCCGAATTTTTGATGTTAGGTAATATTGAACCATCATTACAAATAAAAGTAATTGAACAATTAAAAGCGCGTCCAAAATTAATTGCTATGGACACCATGAATTTTTGGATGGATATTGCGCGCCCTACATTAGATAAAGTATTAACCATGGTTGATTTATTAATTATCAACGATGAAGAAGCGCGTCAGCTTACCGGCGAATATTCGTTAGTAAAAGCTGCGAAAAAAATTATGAAAAACGGCCCTAAAACGCTTGTTGTAAAAAAGGGCGAACATGGTGCATTATTATTTCAGGGTGATCAAGTATTTTTTGCGCCTGCACTACCACTTGAAGAAGTTTTTGATCCGACAGGGGCGGGTGACACATTTGCTGGTGGTTTTATGGGATATCTTGCAAAAACAAAAAACATTTCATTCACCAATATGAAACGCGGAATTATTTATGGTAGTGCGATGGCTTCATTTTGTGTTGAAAAATTCGGTCCGGAACGTTTATTGGAATTAAAAAAATCGCAAGTTGCTGAGCGAGTTCAATCGTTTGTGCAATTAACGAAATTTAATATCAAAGCTTAATCGTTAATTAAGCGGCCGATTACTTTAAATTTTTCAAAAACACTTTCCGTGTGCGGCGCATCGGGCAGTTCGTGTGTTAGGTCTTGTCCGGCAAAATGCTCGTAGTGTTGTCCGCGGCGCCATAATCTGCTTTCGGTTACGTCATAAATAATGCCTTTATACGCAATCCATATTTCGTCACGGTCTTGTCCGTTGCGCAATGCCAATTGAAATTTATTGTATTCGGGAATTGTATTCATTATAACCAGATATGATAAATATTTTCCTGTTTAATTATTTTACCGCCACATTTTTCATACAATTTAATTGCCGGTAAGTTGGATAATTGTGTTGCAACAATTAAATGGTTTAATTTTTTTTCGAAAGTAATATTTTCTACAAATTCAACGAGTAGTTTGCCATAACCTTGATGTTGATATTCCTGTTTAACGGCAATTAATCCAATTTCTGCAAATTCATTTTTAAAAGCAATTGTTATCATAGCGTTGGGGTCATCTGCGTTACCGATAAAATAAATCTCATCGCCCATGTTACCATTTAACGATTGGAACACCCATTCGCGATACATTTTTTCAAAACTATTTTCCGGTAACAAAGGGTCATTTTTAAAACGGGAATATTTACCACTGCTTATTCCTAAACTGATCAGATTTTCATTTGCCGGGTCGGTCCATTTTTTTACCAGATTTATTTTTTGAGGTTGTATTTCGGAGCAGGGTAATTCAAATACTGTTTTGGTGTCGCCGTGAAATACGTTATTGGCCGATGCAATTTGGTTTGCAGTTAAATCTTCAACAGGTATTTTCCAATACAATAATTGATAATTTTTCTGTTTGGCCGAATTAATTACTTGCGGAAATGCACTAATATCTCCCGAAAAGGTAAGTTCTCCGGTTTTGAAACCAAAAAAAGCAGAATCCCAAACTTTATCTTCAATAACAAACATGGTTCACAATGTTGCTTATTTAACTTATGTATAAAAATGATACATTTACCTTCCAATTAACCACTATGCTCAGCGTAAATTCTATTTCTAAATCGTTTGACAATTTTAAAGCTGTTGATGCCATTAACTTATCGCTAACGCCCGGTATGTTTTATGGATTATTAGGCCCAAATGGGGCAGGTAAAACTACAACAATTCATATGATCAGTGCTATAATGCCACCTGATTCGGGAAATATTACTGTGGCAGGAATTGATGTTTACAGCAATACACAACAGGTGAAAAAGCATATGGGTGTGGTGTCGCAGGAAATTGCTTTATATGATGAGTTGAGTGCATTGGATAATTTATTGTTTTGGGGAAGTTTATATGGTATAAAAAACACAGATGCAAAAAAACAGGCTAGCCATTTACTTGATTGGGTTGGGTTATCTGACCGTAAAAACCAGGCAGTGAAAACGTATTCAGGCGGCATGAAACGCAGAGTGAATATTGCTTGTGCACTCATGCATAATCCATCATTAATAATTATGGATGAACCAACCGTTGGAATTGATCCTCAAAGCCGGAATAAAATTTATGAACTGCTTGCGGAATTGCATCAAAACGGGAAAACGATTTTGTATACAACTCATTATATGGAAGAGGCCGAAAAAATGTGCGATAAAATCGGGGTTATTGATAAGGGTAAAATAATAACAGAAGGTTCATTAAATGAATTAAAATCAAATCACCCTTTAGAAGATACTGTGGTTATTACTTATACCGGAACTTCCGAAGGTGTAATAAATGGTTATACCACAAATCATGACCCGGCTTTAAATGCAATTACGATTCAATTAAAAGATGCAAAATTGCATTTGTCGGATATTATCAATAAATGTAATACAGCAAATATTAGTATCCATAATATCGATGTTAGAAGCACCGGCCTCGAAGCAATATTTTTACATTTAACCGGAAGGCAATTAAGGGATTAATTTTTATTAATATTATTACTATGTGGAAAATCACTAAAAAAGATTTACAAATATTTTTTACCGATAAAAGGGCAATTATTTTATCGTTAATGTTGCCAATTGGTTTAATTACGTTATTTGCTTTAGCGTTTGGCGGAGTTGGTTCTGATGATGAGGGTGATGCTACACCAATTACGGTATTATATTTTGATGCTGACAATACGGTTGCTTCTAAAAGTATTATTGCTGAATTGGATGCAATACCGGGAATTGAATTTATTGCTACTGACACACAAACGGCAGTTCAACAAATAAAAAGTGGCGATCAAATTGCGAATCTTATAATTCATAAGGGATATGAAGCGGCACTTAACGGCGGTGCAACTATTCCTGTTGAATTACAATATGATGAAAGTCGCTCTATGGAAATTAGTATTTTACAAAATTTATTGGTTAGTCGCGTGTCAGCCATTAAAGGTGAAAAAGATGCTGACAAAGGTGTAGAAAGAATTATTCAAAATATGTTTTCAGATTTGCCACCTGTTGCGCAGGACTCCATTCGTTCTAATTTAAAAACCGGATTGGCAAAGGAGCAGCAGGAAGAATCGGTTGTAACCATGACCAGCCTGGTAGGTGATGCTAACAGCAATTGGGGTTTGATACAGGCAGTGGCAGGAACCGCAATTATGATGTTACTTTTTAGTGTTCGTTCAATTGGCTCCGGAATGTTGGAGGAAAAAGAAAGTGGGGTATTAAAAAAATTATTGCAATCGCCAATTACACCTTTTGAAATTTTATTTGGTAAGATGTTAACTGCAGTAATCGTTGCAATTTTTCAATTGTCGGTCATGTTTATTTTTTCGTGGTTAGCTTTTGGGTTAGATATATTTATCGATTTGCCAGCGCTAATTATTATGATAATTACAACTTCAATTGCCTGTTCCGCTTTTGGTGTTTTATTGGCGAGTATTGTAACAACAAAAAAACAAGCTGATTCACTTAGTACAATTATAATATTATTTATGAGTGCAATTGGCGGCAGTATGATTCCGTTGTATATTATGCCGGCTTTTATGCAGAATGCGGCTGTAATTTCAGTAAATTACTGGAGTATTCAAGGGTTTTACGACATTTTTTGGCGCAAAACAGGCATGGATGCAATCATTCAAAATGTAATTGTACTACTTGCCATCAGTGCAGGCGTTGTGGCATTGAGTGCTGTGTTTTTCAAAAGAAATATTTTGAAAATATCCTGATTATTCGTCGGTGCGTTTTACATCATATTTAGGATGTGCAAATAAAAATCCGAATGCCTGACCTTCTTCTTTAGACATTTTTTTATGATGTACTTTATGCGCACGCATAATGCGCAACATATATTTGCTGTGTGGTTTATAATGATGTTTCATTCTGCGATGAACAATTACATCATGAAATAAAAAATAGCAAAAACCATAAGCCGTTATTCCGGTACCAATCCAAAAAATATAATTGTATTCAGGTGAACCAATATACATTAAAACTATTGCCGGCGCCGCGAAAATAATGGCATATAAATCGTTTAATTCAAAACGACCGTGGCGGGGTTCGTGATGTGATTTATGCAAAAACCATCCTATACCATGCATCACATATTTATGTACAAACCAGGCAAATGCTTCCATAAAGGCGAAAGCGCCAACAAATGCTATTATATTTATTAAAAGGGAGCTAATCATATTCTAAATAACAAATTTACTTCAAATGGGTTCAGGCGACAAATGTTTTTTACTGTTTCTTTTGCTGCGCAGCCATTCGATTATGGTTATATTCATCAACATTAAACTCAAACTATACAAACTATCTTCAACAGGAATTGTACCCATGCGGATGCCGAGGTTTTCGGCATTGTTATACCAAACTACTTCATCCTGAATGCCTGTTCCTGTGAGTAAACCGTTTACTATAAAAAAGGGAATGAGGTGCCAAAAATAGAAGCGATAAAATCTCCCCATATAATTGCCTTTAACTACAAATAACTGTAAGCTCAACAGGACGATTGCATATCCGCAATTTAATGCAGTGTAGGCCTTGTCGTAATTAAACAACATTAAAGCTATTGCAATAAACAATATTACAAATGATATTTTACGTTGTATTTTATCCAATATTGGCGTATTCGGCCAGAGGTGATTTACGAAAGCGTAAATAAAAATACTCGCATAAGGAACTGTAATAAAAAATAATATTTCCTCTAATGGCAAACCGGCAATATTAATACCTGTTGTATAAGTTGGATTAAATCCCCAAACACCATGAAGGGTAAAAAAGTAATCCCAAATTAAAAAGATGGTTGCCGTAATAATTAATGCAGGAAATAAATAGCGCCACCATTTATAGTAGGCTACACGTTTTTCAAAACTAAAAAGTAATGGAAAAAGGATAGTTCCAATATTAATGATGAGATACAGGTACCCGGAATTCATGGTGCATAGATACCTAAAACATTTGAACGCAGGTAGAGAGAAGCCCAGATTCCTATTTTTCGTGGGTTAGAAACACGAATTCGGGTATGCATTACCTTTTCTGCTTCTGTTTTACGAATTTTTTTGAAGAGATTTAAATAGTATTTATAAGCTAAGTATACACCAAATTTGGCACCTTCTGGCAACATTTTTATGCCTTCATATGCTTTTTCGAAATCCGCTTTAATGTCAGCTTCAATTGCATCTTTTTGGTTTCTGCAAAAATTATCAAAATCTACATTGGGAAAATAAACGCGACCGCGCTCTTTGTAATCAGATTGCATATCGCGTAAAAAATTCACTTTTTGAAAAGCTGCGCCAAGATAACGGGCCGGTTCTTTTAAACTGAGGTATTGTTCTTTGTTGCCTTCACAAAATACCTGCAGGCACATTAATCCAACTACTTCTGCGCTACCATATATATACTCCTCATAAAATTCCTGCTTGTAGTTATTCATATAGAGGTCCATTTCCATACTATGCAAAAAGGCATCAATCAACTTTGGGTCGATTTGATATTTGTGCACGGTTAACTGAAATGCATGCAATATTGGATTCAATGAAATTTTTTGTTCTATAGCCTCATAAGTATCGGATTTAAACTTCGCTAAAAGGGCTTGTTTATCCCAATCGTGGAAAGTATCCACTATTTCATCAGCAAACCTTACAAATCCATAAATTCCGTAAATGGCATCGTGGTATTTTTTGTCTAAAGCCTTAATTCCAAGGGTAAAGGAAGTGCTGTAACGTTCCGTAACCTTGCGGCTGCATGTGAATGAAGATTGATGAAATAATTCGAGCATACCGATAATTGAGCAATACTAACCCAATTTACGGTATTTTGTTCACGGTAGTTTAAAAATATTTAATTTTTGAGCGCTTTTTCAATTTCACCGGCTGCAACATAACCCGAAATCAGCGAAGGCGGAACACCGGGACCGGGAACCGTGAGCTGACCTGCATAGATGAGGTTTTTGATATGTTTATTGCGCATTTTTGGTTTAAAAATGGCTGTCTGCATCAATGTGTTGGCCAGTCCGTAAGCATTGCCCTTGTAGGCATTGTAGCGGGTTACAAAGTCCTTGGGAGCAAATGAACGTTTATAAATGATACGGTTAGCTATGGTATCACCGGTAAATGCTTCAATCCGTTCAAGCACTTTATCGAAATACATTTCGCGGAGTTGTTCCGTGTCTTCCAGTCCGGCAGCTACAGGAATTAGTATAAATAAGTTTTCATCTCCATCCGGCGCAACACTTGGGTCGGTTTTAGAAGGTGCAGAAACGTAAAACAATGGGTTTGCAGGCCAGCGTGGGTTGGTATAAATTTCATCAGCAAACTGCTCAAAACTCTGATCGAAAAAGAGGTTATGGTGTAATAAATTTTTAACTTTTCCTTTTATACCAAGGTAGAAAATGATGCTTGAGGGAGCAAATACTTTTTTATCCCAATAATTTTCATCGTAATTTTTTTTGGGTTGAGATAATAATTTTTCCTCAACATGATGATAATCGGCTGCGGCAACAACTGCATCTGCTGCTATAAAATGAGTGTCGATTTTAACACCGGTTGTTTTGTTATTTTCTGTAACAATTTCGGTGACAGGTGCATTAAACATAAATGTAACACCCATTTTTTCGGCAACCCTTTGCATACCTTCAATTATTTTATACATACCACCTTGCGGATACCAGGTGCCTAATACCAAATCGGCATAATTTAATATTGAATATAATGCAGGTGTGTTAGAAGGTAACGCACCTAAAAAGTAAACAGGAAACTCAAGAATTTTCCTGATTTTTTCATTTTGGAATTTACTATAAACTTCTTTGCGTAAAGAGGTAAATAGTTGCATGGTAAATAATGCTTTTACCATCCGTAATTCGGCAAATTCCATTATTGAATTGCATGGTTTAAATACCATGTCTTTCATACCAATTGCATATTTTGTTTCAGCATCTTTTAAAAATTGCTGTAACTGTTTCCCTGAGCCGGGTTCAAGCTGTTCGAACAGGTCGTGTAATTCTGAAATTGATGCAGGAATATCGGTAATTTCATCTTTACCAAAATAAATTCTGTAACCAGGATCTAAACGAATTAAATCATATTGCTCTGCAACTGATGAACCATATTCTTTAAAAAACCATTCAAAAACATCAGGCATCCAATACCAGCTTGGGCCCATGTCGAACATAAATCCGTCAGCTTTAAAAAATGATGCACGACCACCGGCGCATTCATTTTTTTCTACAACGGTTACGCGGTATCCTTTTTTAGCTAATGCACAAGCTGCAGAAATTCCACTAAATCCGGACCCAATAACTACGATATGCTTCGACATTTGTTTAAATTAGGCTTTCAGAACAAAAATATAAGGTTATTGTTCAAATTATAAAATCTCCATGAGTGTGCGAAAAGCAACAAAATCGTTACCGAATTTCTCACTTACTTCTTTTTGCAGCGCGGGTGCTTTGCTGATTTTGTATTTCAAAAAATCATTTAAATCGGCACAGGTATATTGAATGGCAAACGTAACACCATCCATATCACCTTCATCCACAAGGCGGCAAATTCTGTTTTCGGTAAAAAAGCCGGTTGCCATTACATCCGGTATATGTTTATCCCGCATCCAGTTTAACCATTCGTCGGCGCGCGATTGTTCTATTTTAACGGTTACATTATAAATGTACATGCTCTTTTTTTGCAACGAAAATAGGCAATAATTTTACAACCAATGCTGACTTTTGGCATTGAAAATATAAAAAAAGGTAGTTGAAATTAATTTAAGGTATCCCCTCTTAAAGTGCGGTACCGTTTACGAGCCTCATTCACATATAGTGAATCTTTGTAATTCAAAATGATTTGTTCGTAACACAATTTCGCTTTTTCAGGTTGTTTTAAATCAAACTGATAAATTTCAGCCAGTTTAAAAATAGCATCGTCGGCAAGTAAATCGTAGCTGTATGAACTTCTTATTTCTTCCAAACGGTTTACCGCTTCATTGATGTCTTGTTTTTTTAATGCAATTTCGGCTTTCAAAAACAATACATCATCGGTAAGCTGGTGAGCAGGAAAAGTTTTAGTTAAGGTATCCAACGTTAATAAAGCTTCAGGCAATTTATTTTGAAAAACATATAAATCGGCTTGTGCAAATTTCATCATTGGTTCTAATAAAGAGTCGAGACCGAGGTTGGTTGTAATAAACACCGATAATTTCATTGCATCATTAGAAACCAACTCACTGGTGGATGCTTTTAAAACATTCAACAAACCCTGCGCATAAGAAAAATCTCCTCTGTAATAAGCCAGTTTCGCATTTTTAAAACGTGCTTCTTCTCCAAGTGGTTCATCTTTCATCGCTTTATCAACTTGTGAGTATAATAAAGTTGATTCCCACACATCACCACTTATTAAATAAAAATCACCAAGGTCTAATTTAAATCGTCCTCTGTCGGCAGGTGAAAGTGCAGGCCATTCTACAACAGGTTCTAACAAATTAATTGCCGCATCTATATCATGCACATAAAAAGCTTCCAGTTTTGCAAGATCATCGGTTGCCTGTGCAGCACGTAAATCTTTTTTATTGTATTCGGATAGAAATTCAGTATAACTTGATTTCAAGATATTAATATCTTCTGTGGTGTAACTGTTTGTTTTAAAGATTTTATCTTTTCTACAATTTAATATGCCGTTTTTTGAACTGAAGTAATAGGGAAAATTATTTCCTTTGGCAATGATATAGTTATAGCCATCTATAGCAGCATCATATTCACCTTCAACCCTTGCCGTTTCTGATAATTCAAAAACGCGTTCACCATTTTCTTTAAAGCGTTTGTCTAGGGCTTTGGTTTGGATAAATGCACCTTCAAAGTCTTTTAATTGAATATAATCCCAAATAAGTAATTCGGTATATTTTATTTCATTATCACCTTTTTGGATTCGGTCGAACAATAGTTCCTGCAAAAGTGCATGGTCTTTTTCTTCATCTAAAATTCTGGTAAATGCAGAAGTAGTTTTTGAGTCGGCATTATTATCGTTTTCTACATAATAATCCAGATAAGTTTTAATACTTAAATCGAATTGTCCGAGACGATAATATAATCCGGCAAGTTCATAATTAAATGTATATCCCTTTACCGTTTTTTTTCCTTTTTCATAAACAATAATGGCACGCTCAAGATTGTCTAAGGCTATAAATGCATTTGCAAGAAGGGTTACCTGTGCTTTGTTATCTGAAATTTTTTGAATGGCAATATCAAATTGTTTTTCTGCAGATTTTACATCTCCCTGCTTTTTATAAGCATTGCCCAGGTCGACAAAATAGGTAAGGTTATCCGGATTTTTTTTGATTTGTTTTTCGGTAATTTTCTCAATTTCTTTCAAATCGTTCAAAACCATTAAACAATTGTAATATGCTTTATAATTAGCATTCGCATTTTCGTTAAATAGTTTTTTATAAATATCTGCAGCCTTATCATATTCACCGTTTCCCATATACTGCTGTGCCAGCTGAGCATCGTTTTGTGCAAAGCCAACGGCAGCAATAAAACAGAAAGTAAGTATGGTGAATATTTTTTTCATATTAATTGAATAACGAAATTACGGTTGTTTCAATTGTAAATGTGAATTGGCAACATAAATTAACTATTCCTGCAATTGAAAGTTGATTGGTAAACGCATATAAACTGCAACCGGTTCACCACCTTGTTTTGCAGGTTTCCATCTGCGCATTTCTTTTACAATACGCATGGCTTCCAAATCGCAGCCGCCGCCGATACTATTTTCAACTTTTACATCTGAAACAGAACCATCTTCATTTACAACAAATACTACATTTACTGTGCCTGTTATGCCATTTTCTTTGGCAATGTCAGGATATTTCAGATTATCACTTAAATATCGTTTCAACCCTTTAGTTCCGCCCGGATATTCCGGTTGAACTTCGGCACTCTGATAAATTGTTTTACCATTACCTGTTACCTGTGAATTCGGATTGTTTCCGCCGGTATTGCTCCCTGTTGCACTCGAATCAACAACCGCTGAATTGTTCGTTTTTTCAGTATCTTTTACTTCTTCATCTTTTTTCACATCGATTTCTGACAAGTCGTCAGGCAGTAATTCAGCTGCAGCAGGTGGCACAGCGGGTGGTAATGTTTCTAAAATGGGCGGTGGTTCTGCTAATGTAATTTGGTTGGTTGTAATAATAAGTGGCTGCGTTTGCTTTTTAAGCAACGAAAAATCGATTAAATACAAAGCGAGTAATACGATAACTACGCCGGTAATGAAACACAGGGCTGCAAACGTATTCCGTCGGGCAATTTGACGCAATAAGTAAGAACCATATTGTTTATTTCTGTTTTCAAAAACAATATCGTCGAACGACTTTTTTTGGTATGGGTTATACAAATCCATGTTCCGGTTGACCAGCTATACTGACAAAAAACATTCCTAATACGATAAATACGAGGAATTTATTGGTCAGGTTGCTGTTAATCTGTGATTTTGCCCCTTCTTTGCCCCGAAAATAATAAAATTAGACCGCCTGCCAGTAAACATCCTGATGAATTGGCCACAGCATCCAGTAAATCAAAACTTCTGGTTGGAAGCAGGAGTTGTATCAATTCGATGACAAAACCATATAAAATGCATAAAATGATAGCATATAAAATGGTTTGTTTCGGGATAAAGCGATTTTTGGAGATGGAAAATGCCAGCAAACAGCACAAAATGCCATATACCAGGGCATGCATCACTTTATCGGGCTCCCAAATTGATAGGGATGGTAAATCTTCACCCGGAATAACAGAAACTACCAATATTATCAGTGCCCAGGCACCCGCAAAATAGGGGTAGTAACGTTTCAGTTTAGCCATTATGCAGAAACAAGTTCGCTGTATTGCGAAGCTGTAAGCAGTCCATCAATTTCGGAAAGATCAGATAATTCTACTTTAATCATCCAGCCACTTCCGTAAGGATCTGAGTTCACAGATTCAGGAGCTGCGTCAAGATTAGCGTTCATTTCGATAATTTTTCCTGAAACGGGCATAAACAGTTCTGAAACAGTTTTTACAGCCTCAACAGTACCGAAAGTTGCTTCTTTAGCCATTTCAGTTCCAACACCATCTATCTCAACATAAACGATGTCGCCCAATTCGCGTTGAGCAAAATCAGTGATGCCAATAGTGCCAATATTACCTTCAACCAAAACCCATTCGTGGTCTTTTGTATACTTCAGATTTTCAGGAAAATTCATTTGATATTATTTTTCACAAAGGTAATGTTTTGGTGGAATATACATAAACCGGATTAACCGAAAATTTGGTTAGGAAGAACAGGTGGAATTGGAAACCAATTGGCTTATAAAAAAACTACCGCTTAATTATTAAAACTAAGCGGTAGTTGATATGGTTTATAAGTTAAATTACTCAGCTAAACTAAATCTAATCTTAACTCCGGCGTTTGTTGAGGTGATAGGATATGATGTTGAAATTTTAGGGTCAGTCACCTGTCTGTCGAAATATAACTGAATATTAAAACGATCATTTACTACATAATCAATTGTAGGAGAAATAGTAATACTGGTTAAACCACCGGTAGGTTCATTTAAATCCTGATCCAAACGGAAGTTGGTGGTAATATCATCTCTGAAACTTAAATCAAATTTAAAGGTAAGGTCGTTTTCTAAGTTCGGGCGGCGACCATTTATTTTGAATGGGAAGGTAAATCCGCTCATTTTATATCCTGCACCAATTGTAAATTCGGTTGAATGAATTTGTGTTAATTGATAATCGATAAAACTCATAGTGAGTGTTCTTGATTTCTTGAAATCAAACTTAGAAGTAATACCATTTATCCAGGTAACATCAAATCCAATTAACGGAGAAAGTGATTCGTTAATTAAGATATTTGGAATATCATATAAAGTGATAAAGTTTCCGGATAAGGTATCTACCACGTGTGCATATACATAATAATTACCATCAAAATCTAAATCTGTTGCGAAACTATTTAATGATAATGTTGATGAATAGGCACTTGTAATCGTAAACGATGAAAATAATTTTTTGAATCCCGGCAATTTACTCAAACCATTATATGTGATGCGATAGTTTGGCTTTGGTGTCTGACTAAATGGATTTAAAGAAACATCGTTTGCAGATTTTCCGGTATAAGCTGCTAAAAATGCAGGTATCAATACATCTTGCGAATAAGGGCCGTAACCTTCCGCATAACTTGGAAGGAAAGTTCCTGTTAATGGGTTGTAAAAAATGTCGTTTGAATAAACGGTATTTTCTTCTGTTTGCCAGCGGTTAGAGATAATTTCCCGGTTGGCTTCAAATTCTTTGAACGTAGCACTTACTTCTTTCGGGTCTAATTTTTCGAAAACGGTTCCCATAATACTGTAACTGATACTGAAACTTCCTGCATCAACAGCATTGATATGCTCAAATAAAGGGTCTTCAACAGTTAATGTATTTTTGAAATATTCAGAATGGTTTTTCGAATAATTTTTATTGAGGTTGATGTCTAAACGGAAATCTTTTATCGGTTCAAAGTTAGCACGCACATCTAAAACTTCACTGTTAGTTTGAAGGAATAAATAATTGAGTGACGTTGCAGTACTTAAATATCCCAAACGCGATATACTATCCATCCATTTATAAGTAGGCTGATAACCGAATATGAAATCAAATCCAGGAGCAGCAGTTGCGGTGTTTAATCCTAAAATTTCAGAATGTGGCATAAATCCAGGAAGGGTAGTGCCATAATTTTGTGTGTAATTTATAGTTACACGTTTTAATCCGATTAATAAACGAACCAGTGTTTCAACAGGCGCGGAAACGGTAGGTGTTGTATTTTTTTTCGGGTCGGTTGCAGCGGCTTTTCCGGTGTCTTCATCTTCATCTTCCTCATCTTTTGAGCCTTTTGTATTTGTTTTTGCCGGAGAAGTATTTGAATTGTATTGTTTAAAGAATTTCGATTTATTGTAAAGGTTTCTAAAGTTCAATTCTCCATTAACTGATCTCGATTGTGTATTATTTACAGTATTACCTAATGTATCTGCTAATCCAAGTGAACCTGCAATCCAGCCATAACTGGTATTGTAATTTGCTTTAACAGTAACCCAACTGAAAATTGGTAATTTACTAATTGGCAAAGTATAGGTTGCTGAAAGTGTATGACGATAATTTGTAGTTCGGCCTAAGTCCATGAAACTCATCCAAACAGAATCACGTTTTTCCTGTGTATCAAGTTCGCCATAAGGTTCATCAATACGCGCATTGTTTGTTGCACTGAAATCTATTTTAATTGACTTAGCTGGTTCCAGTTTTAAACCATAGTATCTGTCCCAGGTAAAATATTTATCGTAAGTAGGATCAATTAATCCGTCGCCATAAATATCGCGCATTAATGTTTCACCAAACTGACGATTTAATTCGGTGCGGAAACTGTATCCGGTTGGTAATAAATTGAAATTAAAATCACGAATTGGTGTTAGCCATTTATATTTTTTATCAATTACTTTTTCAAGTGGTGTAATATATTTTGCTTTCTGATTGAAGCTATATCCCAAAGCAGCTTTATAACGATTCACTACATCGTATTCTAATGTTGGATTACTATTGTATTCCTGCGAATAAGCTAATGTTAAGTCAAAATTTTCCTTATCCCATGGCATTGGTGTTCCCGCTTTATCACCACGTTCAAAACGAATGTTTGATAAGTTGATACTTTTTACTGCAATATAATCTACCACCGATTGTTTATAGGTATTTGCAGAATCACTTCCGTAGGTAGTTGCAATTTCTTCAATTTTATCTTTTAAATCTACATCCAGTTCATACGGATCGAATTCAGGATTGCTGTATGATTCAGAAATACTTGCATAAAAAGGTAAACGCAAATTAGCACCTTGTGGTAAAAATTTACCAAGTTCCAAACTTAATGATGCAGCATACTGATAAAAATTATCTTTATAACGTTCATCTATTTGTTGTTCTAAAGTTCCAAATCCGGCAGTATGCATATTACCTGAAACAGTAAATGTACCTAAGTCAGCCAATTTAAAATCAGCTCTTGCCAATGCAGCCCATCCGCCACTTTCGTCGATGCCGGTTAAACGTAATTCATTCACCCAAACTTCAGCACAATATTCTTCACCACTTCCTGTTAATTCTTTCGGATTGCGGATACCAATCATAATTTCTTCAACATACCCTAAATCCGGATTACCAATAATTGAATAGGTAATGCCATCGGCAGCATCTACTGAAAATGGTGTTAATGGAGAAATTTCATTTTGATTACGCAAAGTTTTTACAGCAACTAAAGAGTCGAGCGGGAAATCAATTAAAGTTGCCCAAATAGCTTCACGAACCGCATCATCTTCTGTTGTTCCTGCAGGTAATGGTAATTTGGTTACTTTCAGCGGAACATCATACTCGTAATAGTTATTGGTAAAATCTGAACCCATTCTGATAAATAAATGTAAATCACCATCATTTAAAGTTGCAAGCGGTGCATCCGGAAGTGGTTCAGCATGCACGTTCATAATCATGCGACCGTAACGGCGTAAATCAATATTCAGTGATTTAAAAATTGCTCTTGCATCACCATCCTGCAACGGACAAACCTGCATACTTAATGATTGCTCATTTTGCTGATATGTAGAAACAGAACTTCCACTTCCTAATGTTTGTTCGCGTTCAACACCCGGAGGCAACGCATAAGGAATTGGCTGACGTGCACTGTTTTCTTCTATACTAACTGATGATACATTAAAATCGGTTTCATTACCATCATCATCCGGTAAATATTCGCCCGGATTTAATAAACTGAATTGGAATCTTCTCCACTGATTTCTCACTAATTCTAAACGAGCAAAACGCATTACCACCGGTTGCTCGAATTCAGTCATGTATAAACGAATAAAACGAATCGATTTAAAATCCTGAATACTACCAACACGCGAATCATACTGATCAATAGGCACTTTAAACTGATACCATTTAACGCTATCGGTACTGCCATCTTCAAATGAATGTGGTGCAATTACTACATCTGTAATATATGGATTGGTTGCTTCCATACCAGGTTCCATTTTAATCCGGTATTGGAAATAAGATTCTGTTTCTGTTAAAGTAAAATCATCATTTAAATCTTCAGTTTCAGGAATTGTTGTTGCTGCTGTCGGATAATCTTCAGGTGATGATTCTGTAGTTGGTGAGTTGCCTTGTGGATTATTATATTTTTTATAACGCTCAAGAATACTTAATTCCTGATTATCATAATCTGTTCCACGATAATAATGATAATCATCTGAGGAAGGGTCATTATTAATTAAATCGATTGGTTCACTGCCACCACCTAAAACATCGGTTGCATCTGCTATATAAACATCAAAAAAATCGGCTTCCTGCACGCTGTTTAAACCATCATAACCTTTATCCTGATTTTCACGTGATTCAACATCGTTATCAAATGCTGTTGTAATTGGCAACGTTCTTGGAACATTACCCCAGTTTGTTTGATCTAAACCATCAGCGCTGCCATCTTTTGGCATACCATTTTCAAAAAACATTCTTGAATCTTTTAAGATGTCTTCTGAAACGTTACCTAAGTTGATATATAAATAACCACCATCTACAACCTGTTCACCATCAATAGGTCCTCTGTTGTCAAAAGGATCCATTACCCAGAATTCTACAAATTCAATATTGGCAGCTTCAAAATCGTTGGTTTCAAGATTACGCATGATACCACCCCAGCGTGATGCCGCATTTATTAATTTACCGTTTGCATCAATACCGTCAGAAAATAATCCCGGTTTTACATCGTAATTATATTGTCCACGTTCTTCTGGATAATATGCTAAATCGAAAGTAGATAATTGTGTTAATACAGTAGTTTCAAAATCGGCTTGCGGAAAAATTTCTTTTTCATCAATTTGAATCGTGTAGTGATTTGATAAATCTTCTGCCGTTAAGTGATCAGGGCGTGATGGATTATTATCTTCATTAAATAATGGGTCGATATTATACCAAGCTAATTTCGCGCGATTTTTTCCGTATTCTAAACTGTCAAATAAAGTAGCTTCCGGAAATAATACATCACCAAATTCATCAACTGCGTTTTGTGGTGTACTGGCGAGTACCCAACTTGCAAACGGGAATTTTAAATCGTAGGCACTTCTGCTGCCTTCAAAATCGTCGATATAAATTGTACCTGCATCATCTTTACCAATTGCTTTGCTGTGACCCGGGTGGAAATATGCATATTCACCGGTAAATGAAAATGTAGAAGCTTCTTTCGTGCTGTAGAATGGTAATTTATCTAACGCACGTGTCATCCACGGTGCATCATCAGTATAATTGATGTCAAAACCGTAAATACTATTTGAAATCGGATCATCACCGATATTTACTTTTTGCGTGTAAGGACGTTCACTTAAATGTAACCATGTTGCACCTAAGGTAAAATTATCATTAATCCAATAATCTAATCTGGTTCCAATTAACGATTTCGTTTGGAAACCATAAAATGCATTATTTTCAAACGTAACATTAATTTGTTGTCCTGAATTTAATATGGATTCATTAATAATTTTTAATCGTCCTAAACTATAATCAATGGTATAGTCAACATTTTCTGTTAATAATTGTCCGCCTGCAGTTACCTGAACCGAACCTTTAGGTAAATTAAATGCACCGAGATAAATTTCAGAACTCACACTCGATTTATATTCACCAGAAATTACATAACGGTCGAATTGCGGAAATTGTAATGCGATGGTTTTTGTTTCGTCGTATAATTCGTCGTAAGCAAATTTTTCAACTTCTAAATCGCCATCAAAAACGGCCGGCGACCTTAAATAATCACCAAATGGTTCCAACACAGGAAAATACACACGACCATTTTGTGTGTTAATTGTAACACCATTTACAAAGTCGAAAATACCATCCGGTTGAGGGTCATTATTATTATTTAAACGGTCTAAACCTAATAATTTAATTAATGGCTGACTATTTACGTCTGCATTATTTGCAGGAATAAATCTTTTTAATCCACCACCCGGATCCTGATATAAAACATCTAAACGGAAACCTTCATTACTTACCTGAAATGCACCTAATGAATAAACGTTTTTCATCATCAAATCCCATAAAGGAATTTGCGTAATTGCTGAAGTGCTTTTCAGCATTTTCATAAACAATACATTTGATGTATCTACACCCGGTGGTAAGTCGCTGGAAAATTCACCCACCTGAAATGTTTGTCCTTGGTAAGTATATTCGTAAGCAACGGCTAAAACATCATCAGGTTGTAAAGTAGTATTTAATGAAATAAAACCGAGTTGCGGGTTGTAGATATAATCTGTCGGTTCTAATTTACGCATGCGTGCTTTTTCATAATCCTGCACTGCCTGCATGTTAAATGTTCCGCCGGATAAAGTAGAAATCACACTATTTAAATCGCGAGCACCGGCTGCACCATTTAATTTCTGGTATAAATCGTTGGCATTATTTGCAGGTAATCCGCCCGGCGTTAAACTATTAATTGTTCCTGCAGGATTTATTACACCCCAATAAATAGAATCCGGCTCACCTAAATCGGAAAAGGCAACAATGTCGCGCGTATTTTCAGTTTCACCTGTTGTATTGGTTACCCAAACCTCCATCTTTGTAACATTAATCGGAGAACTTACATAAGGCAATGTTTTTAACCAGCCTTCGTAACCTTCACGAAAATAATGCGACATAAAGAAGTGACGGTTTTCATCATATTCATCAGCAAAAATTTCGAATTCTCTTTTTTGCGCACCGCCTTCAATTTGTATACTTTGTGTTTGTGATTTTTGTTGCGATAAAATATTGGTCATTGTTAAGCGACCAAATTGAAATTCAGTTTTAATACCAAATAAACTTTGTGTTCCGGGAATTAATTGTGTTGTAAGTGGCAAACTAACGTTACCTGCTTCAATTCCTTTTACTATCTGATCATCTTTGCCTTTGTACTCCAGTTTAATTTGATTTTCGAAATCGAATGTTGCCTGCGTATTGTAATTAAAATTCAGTTTTAAATTATTTCCAATTGAACCGATAACATTCGCATTAATATCCATTTTAAAATCGAAACCACCTTGTTTGCGTTGATTTTCGGTTAAGATTGGATTTTGGATATTTTGAAAACTTCCACCAAATGTAAGTTCAACATTTCCCTGAGGGCGAATTTCAACATTACAACCATCAAACAAACGACATTCCTTGTTAAAAGGTGTAAGTTCAATTCCTTGTCCGCTACCACCTAATATATTAGACGCATCTGATCTTTCCTGCCAATAATCATCAATAGCTTTATCACCTTGTGCTTCCAAGTATTCTTCGAAAGTGATGTATTGCGGATTTTCATAAAACTCGGTTCCCATTTCTGGCTGATAAATGTATTCATCAGTCTCAGGGTCGTAAATAATGGTAGGTTCTACTTCAGGTTCGAGGTCGAAATTATTTTCGTCGTCGTTAAAAGGGTCTGAACCATCATTTGGGTCGATAGGATAGTGGAGGGTAGGTGGTGTATCACCTGGTGCAACGGGATTAAAATAATAACCATTTGCATCACTGCTATGTGCTGTCACTGCCGGTTCAGAGTAGAAAAGCGGCCAGTGCTGAGGCACCAATAGTAGCTCCTATTATAATTTGGGGAAAAAATTTCGATACTGCCAAAACCTCTTGTTTACAAGTTCTTCAATGCTAATTTAATCAAGCTTTCTACATTCGCGGGTGTAGGGTTCAGTTTCATCGCACTTCCAATAGCTTTTTCGCCTTGTTGACGTGTAAACCCGAGCATCGCCAAAGCACTTAACGCTTCTTCTTTCATAGTATTGTGTCCAAACCCAAAAGAATTTTCCGTTGCTCCTGTTCCCTTGCCAATCTTGTCTTTAAGGTCGATTACAAGCCGTTTTGCGGTTTTCGGACCTACACCTTTTATGCGTTGAATGAGCACATCATTTTCGGTTCTTATTGCTTCTTCCAGATCGCCCGGACTCATACTCGACAAAATCATTCTTGCCGTGTTGGTTCCAACGCCCTGAACGGAAATTAAACTGATAAATAAGTTTTTCTCACTTTCATCTGCAAACCCGTACAAAATCTGCGCATCCTCACGAACATGCAAATATGTGTGTATTTTCCCTTTATCCAAAGTTTGAAGCTTAGAAAAGGTATTTAAACTGATGTTTACCTGATACCCCACGCCGTTGCACTCCACTATAAAATACGCGGGGTTTTTTACTTTAAATTCACCGTTTAAGTATGCGATCATAATTGGTTAATTAGCTAATTAGCAAATTAGCAAATGGCGACTGCAGCGCAATCTGCGGTTTATTTGAATTTTTTACTTTACGTTTTCGATGTTGGTTGCATGAATGCAAACAACAAAATTTTATTTTGTCGATAAACACGAGGGTTAACACATGGGTTAACCCCTACAGGACCTTCGATTGGCAATCCGGGTGTTCTATCCGCTGTCCCATCAACACATTGTTCGTCGGGTTAACACATGGGTTAACCCCTACACGACCTTCGATTGGCAATCCGGTTGTTCCATTAGCACATCAGCACATTAGCACATTAACCCCGTTTCGATTTCACTTGTGCATCGGTTACCGCAATGGCAACCATATTCACAATTTCCCTTACTGATGAACCCAGTTGTAAAATATGAACAGAACGTTTCATGCCTAATAAAATTGGTCCTATTACCTCACATCTGCCTAACGAATGCATGAGCTGATAGCCAATGTTTGCTGCATGCAGGTTAGGGAATACGAGGGTATTTACATTTTTATCGGCAACCGCACTAAACGGATAATTTTCTTTCATCAATTCGTTGTTGAAGGCAATGTTTACCTGCATTTCACCGTCTACAATCATACCCGGAAAACGTTCTTTGAGCATAGTAACGGCGTTTCTAACACGAATGGTCTCCTCATTTTCTACCGACCCGAAATTGGAATAGGATAACATCGCAATTTTGGGTTGAATGTTAAACTGACGAACTGCTTTTGCAGTCAGTGCAGCTATTTCAACCAACTCTTCACTTGAAGGTGTAAAGCTCACGGTTGTATCCGCAAAAAATATAGGGCCCTGGTCGCGGGTTAAAACGATATGCATACCGGCTACACGGTTAGTGCCATCTTCTTTTCCGATGATTTGAAGTGCAGGTTTTATTGTTTCAGGGTACTGACGCGTTAATCCTGAAATCAGTGCATCAGCTTCACCGGTTTCCACCATCATGGCGCCGTAATAGGTGCGATCGCGCATCATTTTTTTGGCTTCATACAGGTTGATACCCCGGCGCATACGTTTATTAAAAAATAATTCGCCGAATTGGGCACGTTTTTCATCCTGTTCGCGGGCGCGGGTGTCAATAATCGGCACATTTTGAAGGTCTAACTGATTTTCTTCAATTATGGCTCTGATTTTATCTACCGGTCCTAATAAAATAGGTTTAGCAATACCCTCTTCCTTAACAATTTGGGCAGCTTTTAAAATTTTGAAATTATCTGCCTCAGCAAAAACCACTCTTTTTGGATTTTGTTTAGCTTTACTTGTGATTGCTTTTATCAATCGCTCTTCAAGTCCTAAGCGGTTTTCAAGCGATGTTGCATAATCATCCCAATCTGCAATATTCTTTTTAGCAACACCCGATTTAATTGCAGCTTTTGCTACAGCCGGCGCCACACGCGATATTAAACGTGGATCAACCGGTTTTGGGATGATGTACGTTCTGCCAAACTGAATATTTTTTTCGCTGTAGGCCATATTCACAAACTCAGGAACAGGCTCTTTTGCCAAACCGGCAAGTGCACGCACAGCAGCAACTTTCATGGCTTCGTTAATTTCAGTAGCCTGAACATCTAAGGCGCCACGGAAAATATATGGGAAACCCAATACATTGTTTACCTGATTAGGATGGTCGCTGCGGCCGGTTGCCACAATTACATCTTCGCGAGTTGCCACTGCTAATTCATAAGGTATTTCAGGGTCAGGATTGGCCAGGGCAAAAACGATAGGGTCTTTTGCCATGGTCATCAGCATTTCAGGGGTAACGATATTACCTTTCGAAAGCCCTACAAACACATCAGCACCAACCATTGCTTCAGCTAAAGTGGTTAGTTCAGTATCGTTAACAAACTGACTTTTATATTCATCTAAACCTTCGCGGGTTTTATTAATAACGCCCTGACTGTCGAGCATCATGATATTACTTCTTGTTACACCAAGGGAAACAAACAATTTGGCACATGAAATGGCAGAAGCACCTGCTCCGGAAACCACTACACGCACATCAGCCAAATTTTTACCGATTATTTCAGTTGCATTCAACAGCGCAGCACTGGCAATAATTGCCGTTCCGTGCTGGTCGTCGTGCATAATCGGTATTTTGAGCTCTTGTTTCAGGCGTTTTTCAATTTCGAAACATTCCGGGGCTTTAATGTCTTCGAGATTGATACCGCCGAATGTAGGCTCCATGGCTTTAACGATTTTTACAAAATCGTCGACATTATCGCAATTCAACTCAATATCAAAAGAGTCGATATCGGCATAAATTTTAAACAACAGGCCTTTACCTTCCATAACCGGTTTACTGGCTTCGGGGCCAATATTGCCTAGTCCTAAAACGGCAGTTCCGTTGGTAATTACCGCAACCAGATTGCCCTTGGCGGTATATTTATATACATTTGAAATATCCTCAGCAATTTCCAAACAAGGCTCTGCAACGCCCGGTGAATAAGCCAGACTCAAGTCGCGTTGTGTTTTAGTCGATTTGGTTGGAACTACTTCAATCTTTCCCGGTCTGCCGGATGAATGATAATCAAGTGCGTCTTTTTTTCTCAGTTTTTCGGGCATAAGCCTCCCTTTTTACCACTTTCTGGTGTGTGATGTAATATAAAAAACTCCTTCGGTTTAAACCCTAAGAAGGACGGCAAAAATAGTGACTTAGAACGGGATTACAGATGATATTTAGCGGAAAATGACTTATTCCTTATTTTTCACATACCTGACACTAAATCCGTTAGCTCTTCTAAAGGATGTGATGTCGAATTCGCCGGTGGATTTTGTGATATGGACGGCGTAAGCAGTTTGTTCTCCGTCGGGAGTTGCAGTCCAGTAAAATGCGTAAGTATCTAAAAACCCGAACAGGATTTCACCTTCATTAATATTGGCACTTTTGTATCCGCCGGCAACTAAATTAATGCCATAAGCCGTGTCAAACATTTTGAGACCTGCTTTGCTTAATCCGCCAAGGGTGTCAATTAATTCGTACCATTCATCCAAAGTTGGCAAATGCCATCCCGGAGGGGCCGCAGCTAAAGCATTACTGAAATAATATAAACGACCATATTTTGCATCCAAAGTGGAGTCGTTATTGTAGAAAAAACTTTTTGGTGTTTTATAATCCCAATTCACCGTCATCCACTCCTGATTCCCAATTTTTACCGAAGGAAAAGGTTTCTGAGCATTCACCTGTGCATGAACATCCGCACAAACAAATAGCATAAGCAGCATTAAACCCGTGTGTATTCGTTTTTTCATAGCTCCCAACTCCCACAAATATCGGGCTAAATTTTTATTCAAAATACAATTTCGGAATAGAACATTTATCCATAAACATACGTAAATCTGATATGTAAGGGCGGATGCAATTTGTCGCAACCATACGTAAATCTGATATGTAAGGGCGGATGCAATTCGCCCCTACATATCAGATTTACTTACATTATCGAAAAAAATGAAATTTGGTTGTTCAAAAAATCAATATCAAACTACCCACTCCATCCAAAAAATCAGCGTCCCGCTAGCGGGCATCCATCCCACAACCAATAAAAAAATCAGTTTAAATCCATCCAAATCAGCGACCCGCCTGCCGGTAGGCAGGTTCCAAAAAAATCCGTCCCCTATCCGTCCAATCCGTTCAACCCGTGTTCCCTTTAAACCACACCATCCAAAAAATCAGCGACCGCTTGCGGCATCCATCCCTACAACCTATAAAAAATCAGCCTAAATCATCCCAAATCAGCGACCCGCTTGTCGGGTTCCGCGTTCCTTTTTACTACATTATCCCCAAAAAAATCCGTCCAAAACCCGTTCAATCCGTTCAACCCGCGCCTGCCTGCCGTGGCAGGTTCCTTTACAAATTCACTTCCCCTTAAACTCCGGCTTCCGCTTCTCCAAAAACGCCGATGTCCCCTCAACAAAATCCTCAGTCTCCATGCATTGTCCAAACTGCGTGATCTCCCCCTGATAACTATCTCCAACATACCCACCACCTCTGTAATGGGCATTCACACACTGAATCACCTTCGATACAGCCACCGGCCCTTTACTCATTATTTTATTCAAAATTTCCTCACATTTTGCCATCAAATCGGCCTGCGCTACCACATGATTCACCAAACCCAGGTCTTTTGCCATGGCAGCATTGATGGAATCCCCTGTCATCAACAGTTCCAGCGCTTTTCCCTTGCCAATAAGTTCAACAAGTCGCTGAGTGCCTCCGTATCCGGGAATGATACCCAAATTCACCTCCGGTTGCCCGAAAATCGCGTTTTCGCTGGCTACACGTAAATGACATGCCATTGCGAGTTCACATCCACCCCCCAAAGCATAACCGTTTACAGCGGCTATAACAGGCTTGGTATAATTTTCAATTTTATCGAAAGTATCATGTCCGTTTTCACTCATTGTTTTGCCCTGAGCAGGCGTAAAATCAGCAAACTCAGAAATATCCGCACCCGCTACAAACGATTTTTCTCCCGCACCGGTCAATATTACACCCTTCACATCATCATTATACATGTATTCTTCAAACACCTCATCTAACTCTACAATAGTTTTAATATTCAGCGCATTCAGGTTTTTGGGGCGATTTATTGTGATATACAGGATATTGCCTTTTATCTCCGTTGTTAAATTTTCAAGTTGCATCATAATAATTTTTCACAAATATAAAGACGTTACAACAAACAGGTTTTAATACCTTTGAACAATGAATGAATTGTTTCATGAAATTGCGCCTGTTTCGGCAGACCAATGGCTTGCACAGGTGCAGAAAGACCTGAAGGGTGCGGGGTTTGAAGAAAAACTCGTTTCTAAAATCGAAGATATCGCCATACAACCACTGTATACCCGCAATAACTTACCCGAATTTGAAAAAGATGAGTCGTCCGAATTTTTATTGGATTTAGACCCTGAATTTACCGACGCAGTTCAGGATAACGGAACACAAACGCTCACCTGGAATGTTGCTGAAGAGATGTTGGTAAATGAAGATTCAGATATGAATACCCTCGTTACCGCAGCAAGAAAAAGAGGTGCAAGTTATATACGACTGAGCGTTACCTCCGATCGCGTTTGGGATCATGTGGTAAATGAAATTATCAAACTGACAACACCGGCAAATTTTACATTTAATATTGATGCCGATTTAAATGATGAAGATATTGTAAGTAAATGGCGCGACAGAGTTGGTTATTTAGGAGAGCGTGACCGTTTATTAATTGGAATTGAATTTGATCCAATTGGTTATTGGAATAAAAATGGAGAACCTGAACATAAAGGAACAGCATTTGCACATTTAGCAGATTTATTTTTCAGATTGAGCGGACATTTACATGATTGTCGGTTAGTAAAAATTGATGCAACAGCATTTGCTGAAAAAAATGATACTGCAGTTGAACAATTAGCGCAAACATTATTAATTACATCAAATTATTTCGACCAAATGGAAAAAAGAAATGTTCCTTTGGAAGAATTAATGCAATTGGTTTCATTCCGTTTTGGTATTGGCACCAATTTCTTTTTCGAAATTGCAAAATTGCGCGCATTTAAAATATTGTGGAACAATTTTGTGAAAGCTTACATGCCTGAAATGGATTTTATTCCAAACCCGGAAATTCAATGTGTTACAGCAACAGCATCATTTACAGAAAACGATGAACATAGTAATTTACTGCGCACCACCACAGCAGCCATGAGCGCAATATTAGGTGGCTGCGATGCACTAATTGTTGCACCTTTTTCAAAAAATGAAGACCCAATTATTGCACAGCAATTAGCTACCAATATTCAAAATTTATTGCGCTACGAAAGTTATATCGACCGTTACCGCGATGCAGCCAATGGCAGTTTTTATATTGAAAGTTTAACTGCATCAATTGGCGAAGCAGCATGGAACAGATTTGTTGAATTAAAAAGTAATTAATTACCACCCGAATAATTTACATTATTCAAAATAGTAAATATGAAACGCGATTTTAAAAATATTCCATATATCCATTATTCTATTAATCACGATATTGTTCAGCCGACTGAGGCATTTAATAATGTAATGGATTCACAACCGGGACTTGCACCGTTTTTGCGCGGGCCATACACTACAATGTATGTAATGCAACCATGGACGATCAGACAATATGCGGGATTTTCAACAGCGGAAGCATCTAATGCATTTTACCGGAAAAATCTTGCAGCGGGACAAAAAGGATTATCTGTTGCATTTGATTTGGCAACACATCGCGGATACGATTCTGATAACGAACGTGTAGTTGGTGATGTTGGTATGGCAGGTGTTGCAATTGATACTGTTGAGGATATGAAAATATTATTTGATCAGATTCCATTAGATCAAATGAGTGTGAGTATGACCATGAACGGAGCAGTTATTCCGATTATGGCATTTTATATTATTGCAGCAGAGGAACAAGGTGTGCAACCTGCGCAATTGGCAGGCACTATTCAGAATGATATTCTCAAAGAATTTATGGTGCGCAATACTTATATCTACCCACCTGCACCAAGTATGCGCATAGTGGCAGATATATTTAAATATTGTTCTGAAAAAATGCCAAAATTTAATTCCATTTCTATTTCCGGTTACCATATGCAGGAAGCAGGGGCAACACCCGAAATTGAATTAGCGTATACATTGGCAGATGGAATTGAATATGTAAGAAAAGGAATAGAAAACGGGTTAAAAGTAGATGATTTTGCTCCGCGATTATCGTTCTTTTTTGGCATTGGTATGGACCACTTTATGGAAATTGCCAAGTTGCGAGCAGCACGTGTGTTGTGGTATAAATTAATGTTGCAGTTTAATCCGCAAAATACAAAATCGTTGATGCTGCGCACGCATTGCCAAACATCGGGATGGAGTTTAACGGAACAGCAACCATTTAATAATGTTGCAAGAACCTGCATCGAAGCATTGGCAGCAGCATTAGGTGGCACACAAAGTTTACATACCAATAGTCTCGACGAAGCCATTGCATTGCCAACTGATTTTTCTGCACGCATTGCAAGAAATACACAAATATATTTACAGCAGGAAACCAATATCTGCAAAACAGTTGACCCATGGGGTGGAAGTAATATTGTTGAAGCGCTCACCGAAAAAATTATTGAGGATGCATGGAAATTAATTGAGGAAGTAGAAAAATTAGGTGGCATGCAAAAAGCAATTGAAGCCGGTATTCCGAAAATGCGAATTGAAGAAGCTGCTGCAAAAAAACAGGGAAGGATAGACAGTGCTACTGATATTATTGTTGGTCTTAATGCATTTATAAAAGACGAAAAGTCGAATTTCGAAATATTAGAGGTTGATAATTCGGCAGTGCGTGATGCACAAATTGATAGAATTAATCAGGTAAAAGCCAAACGAAATAATAACGAAGTAGAACAAATTTTAAATAAAATTACCGAATGTGCTGAACAGGGTAATGGAAATTTATTAGCATTAGCAGTTGAAGCAGCACGCAAACGCGCAACATTAGGCGAAATAAGTTTTGCCATGGAAAAAATATTTGGACGTTATACGGCAAATATTCAATCTGTTTCAGGTGTATATCAAAAAGAAGTTATGGACAACGAAAGTTTTACCACAGCACGTGCACTCAGCGATACATTTGCTGAAAAAGAAGGACGACGTCCCCGCATTTTAATTGCTAAACTCGGACAAGATGGTCACGACCGCGGCGCGAAAGTTATTGCTTCCGCATTTGCCGATATCGGATTTGATGTAGATATTTCTCCATTATTTTTAACACCGGCAGAAGCTGTGAAACAGGCTATCGAAAATGATGTGCATGTTATCGGTATTTCATCGCTGGCTGCAGGCCATAAAACGCTTGTTCCTCAGGTAATTGATTTACTGAAAGAACAAGGTCGTGGTGATATTTTAGTTGTTGTTGGTGGTGTAATTCCGCAACAGGATTATGAATTCCTTTATTCCGCAGGAACCTCATTTATTTTCGGTCCGGGAACTGTTATCTCTATTGCCGCAATCGATTTATTAAATAAATTATTGCATAACAATACAGAGGAATAAAAGCATATCCAGAATTACTTATTTCTTATTTTACTATAATAAATATTACCGCAACAAAAATTCCATGTGTGCCATCACCATGCGTATTTCGCCATAAGTGTAATCTTCACCCAATGCCTCTTTAATCGGGACTAATTTTCGTTCAGTAGCGCGACTGGCAACTTTGGTTATTTCTGCTATACTGTCAGGTTCTACCAATTGTGTAATCGGAATTTCTCCGGTTAAAATAAAATCTGCCAAATGGGTTTCAATTGTCGATTCTTTAAATCCCCTTTCTGCAGCAATTTCTTTTATCGATTTCCCTGAACGAAATAAATATAAACTCACCCGTTTTGTTTCAGCAGGTGTGGCAGATTTTGGAGCAGCCGGTTTTTTTACTTTCTTTTTTTGTATCAGGTCCATTCGCGTAGAATACTTATGTAATGTGCAATAACGAACAATGATATCTAAAAATAATTTCCCGTATTTTTCAATTTTCACTTCTCCAAAACCGGAAATATGTTCAAGGTCTTCCAATTGCATCGGATAAAAGGAAGCCAGCTCCTGCAGGGTAGTATCTCCAAAAACCATATATGGTGGAAGGTTTTCATTGTAAGCAAGTTTTGTCCTCAGCGAGCGCAATTGCTCAAATAAAATATTATCATATTCAACCGGGATTTTTTCCTTCGTAACCTTGCGTTCTTCAGCAATCGAAAAATAAACCTCTTCTTTACCCTGCAACACACGATGTCCTTTTTCTGTTATCGATACTTTCGGATAATCACTTCTTTCCTCCCGCGATAAATAATCCTGTTCAATTAATTCCTTAAAATAAATCGCCCATTTATCGCGCGAAATATCCGCACCAATACCATACGTTTTATATAGTTTGTGTTTCTCCCATATTTTTTCACTTTTGCTGCCACGTAAAAAATCAATTAAATAATTCACGCCAAATTTTTCCTCAGTCCGCATCACAGCGCTCAGTGCTTTTTGTGCAATAATTGTCGCTTCAAAATTGTTGCGTTTGCTTAAACAATAATCACAGCTTTGGCAGTTTCCACCGGAATAAACTTCATCAAAATATTCCAGCAGCAATTTCCGGCGACATTTATTCGTGTTACAAAAATTGGCCATCTGGTCCAGCTTTTTTAACATGATTTTCGCCTGCTCCTTATTTTCCGATTCAGCAAAACGGCGCATGTTAATCACATCACCATAAGAATAATATAAAATGGCATCACTCGGCAATCCATCACGACCCGCGCGACCGGTTTCCTGGTAATAACTTTCAATGTTTTTCGGGAGATTATAATGTATTACAAAACGCACATCCGGCTTGTCGATACCCATGCCAAAAGCAATGGTGGCAACAATGATATTTATTTTATCCTTTTTAAAATCTTCCTGCACACGTGCCCGCGACTGCGCATCCATACCGGCGTGATAATAACTCACCAAATAACCCTCATCACTTAATTGTTGCGAAAGTGTTTCTGCGCCGTTGCGACTTAACGTATATATAATACCGCTTTGATTGGGATGTGCTTCAATATATTCCACAATAGAACTCAACGCGTCCTTTTTCGGCTCAATAAAATAATTAATATTCGCGCGATTAAAACTCGAAATAAATATTTTCGATTGTAAAATATTTAATTTAACCGCAATATCTTTTCTGGTAATGGCATCCGCACTTGCTGTTAATGCAATAATGGGAACCTTTGGAAATTTTTCTTTTAAAATTGCCAACTGCAAATATTCCGGTCTGAAATCGTGACCCCACATGCTCACACAATGTGCTTCATCAATGGCAAATAAATTTATTGGCAGCGATAACAAATAATCCAAAAACCGGCCCCCTTCGCTCAATATACGTTCCGGAGCAACATACACCAATTTAATTTCATTATTATTAATTCGGTTAATCGCAATACGTTGCGCATCCGCAGTCATCGAACTGTTTAATGCAATAGCCGGAATTCCGTTGGCATTTAATCCGTCCACCTGGTCTTTCATTAATGCAATTAATGGCGAAACCACAATCGTAATTCCATCCATAATCATCGAAGGCACTTGAAAACAAACCGATTTTCCGCCACCGGTGGGCATAACAACAACAGCATCTTTTTTAGCAAGAACATGATTAATTATCGCCTCCTGCTGATCACGGAAATTATCGTATCCGTAATATTTTTTTAGAATTTCTTTAGGCGTCATAAGAGATATTTGATTCAAAAGTAAGGCTTATCGTGGTGTATCTCCAAACCAAAAACGAACTTAAGCGGTTAGAGACATTTACGCTATTAATTTACGGGCATTTTTTCAGAAAAATATTTTTTGGGCAGCACAATTTTTCACACAATATAAATCCCAACCGGCTTTTCGTTGCAACAAACCTATCAAGCAACATTTTTCCAAGTTGTACGTGAGCGCTGGATGAAAATAATTTAGCAGTAATGTAGTCCGCACTCCAAATTCGGCTGTTAATCAGCACATCAGCACATCACCATATTAGCACATTAGTTTGTTTGTTTCCACTACAATCCGGTGCAAGAGTGCATGCATCCTCTTTATCATCTCAAACAATCTTTCGCTCCTACAGAGTTATGTGAAAATTAATTAGCAATTTGGCCGATTAGCAAATTAGCTAATTGGGGTTTATTATCCGAATGGAAATCTCAGTACAATTTAGCAGATTAATTAGCAGTTAATTAAGTAATTCGGAGCTAGGGTCAATATTGATTGACCCCAACAGCGCTCCGAATGAATTTTTTACTCAGATTCGGCTGTTAATCAGCACATCAGCACATCAGCACATAACCCCATCAGCTAATCAGCTAATCAGCTCATCAAATTACTATCTTCGAACATCAATTACCTTCACCTATGGCAGTTAAAAAACTTACAAGAGCACTTAGCCTCAAAACGAAAAACTACCGCAAAGTGGCGGTTATTGAAATTGTACTTATTTTTTTAGTGCTCATACTTGGTGATATTACCGTTAAACTTGATTTCGCGAATCCGCATACTTTAGTGTCTTCAGTGTTGTTAATTCCGGAAGCAGTTTATCTGATAATTTTATTTCAACTGGCACAGTTGTTAAATCCCGATAAACGCACCCAAACCTTTATTAAAATTGCGATAGCCTGTATTTTTATTATTTCATTTATTGCCCTGAACCCTTTTATTGATGTTACTGCAATTAAAGTAAATTTATTAATTGCGACACATATTTTATTGTGTAGTATCGAGTGTTATATTATTGCGCTCGGACTACGCGATATTTATGCGGAAAATTTGCATATCAGCGAAAGGTTATGGGGTTCGGTTGCTGTTTATTTATTAATTGCTTTGGGCTGGGCGAGTTTTTACGAGGTGTTTTTATTAATTGACCATTCTGCACTTGGATTTGCCCTGGAGCCCGGTTATCAGACATACTCCGAAAGTTTATATTTTAGTTTGTGCAGCATCAGTGGAACCGGCTCAGCTTATCCGAATCCTACACACATAATCCGAAACCTGGCGCTTATTGAGTCGGTTTGGGGTGTTTTGTTTTTGGTGATGCTCATTGGGCGTTTATTTTCATTACCCGCAAAAGATTAAATTTTTTTCCAACCACTAAAACAAAGCCGGAAGCATTTAACAACACTTGCTTTTTATATTTCAACAGCCATTTGTTGTATAAGCCTGCAGCTTTGCCGTATTTTTATACCGTGAAATTATTAGATACTTTAAATGAAGCCCAATTGGCGGCCGTAACCAATATCTACGGCCCAACGATGATTATTGCGGGTCCGGGCTCAGGAAAAACCAGAGTGCTTACCTTCAGGGTTGCTTATTTAATGCATACCGGAATCGATCCGTTTTCCATTTTAGCCCTCACCTTTACCAATAAAGCAGCGCGAGAAATGAAAAACCGTATCGAACAATTGTACGGTACCGAAGCACGCAATTTGTGGATGGGCACTTTCCACTCCGTATTTTCCAGAATTTTACGCAGCGAAGCCGATAAATTAGGTTACCCTTCCAATTTTACAATTTATGATACAGAAGATGCAAAAAATCTGCTCAAAACAATTGTGAAAGAAATGGGTCTCAACGATAAGTTATACAAACCCGGTTATGTATTATATCGCATCTCCCTTTGTAAAAATAATCTCATCGGTCCGGAAGCTTATGCAGTAAATACCGACCTCATTAGTGAAGACGAAGGTAATGGTCGCCCGAAAATGGCTGAGGTGTATAAAAATTATACGAAACGTTGTTTTCGCGGCGGCGCAATGGATTTTGATGATTTATTATTAAAAACACATGAACTGCTCGAACGTTTTCCTGATGTATTATATAAATATCAACATCGTTTTAAATATGTAATGATTGATGAGTTTCAGGATACTAACTTTTTACAATATTCTATCGTAAAACGCATTGCTGATGTATTTCAGAATATTGCTGTTGTTGGTGATGATGCGCAAAGTATTTACGCTTTCCGCGGTGCAAGTATTGCTAACATTTTAAATTTCGAAAAAGATTTTCCCGAGGTAAAAACATTCCGCCTCGAACAAAATTACCGCTCTACAAAAATTATTGTGGAAGCCGCAAATCATATCATCGGAAAAAATCAAAATCAGCTAGCCAAAAAAATATGGACCGATAATGTGGAAGGCGATACCATAAAGGTAATTCGCGCCATGAGCGATAATGAGGAAGGTCGTATGGTAGCAGACAGTATTTTTGAACAGCGTATGCGCGACCATATTAAGAACGGTGAATTTGCAATATTATATCGCACCAACGCTCAAAGCCGCGCATTTGAGGAAGGTTTGAGAAAACTCAATATTCCTTATCGCATATATGGAGGTATTTCTTTCTACCAGCGAAAAGAGGTGAAAGATTTAATCGCTTATTTAAAATTAACAGTAAACCCACACGATGAGGAATCATTTAAACGTGTAATTAATTATCCAGCACGCGGAATTGAAAAAACCAGCATCGAAAAATTAATGGTTTACGCGGCAGACAATGATAAAAGTTTGTGGACCATGTCGGAAAATATTGACTTGTTGCAATTTAATTCCGGGACAAGAAAATTATTCGCCGACTTTGTTACCATGATCAAAAGTTTCCAGACCATGCTGGATAAAAAAGATGCATATGAAGTTGCGAGTCATGTTGCTAAATCTACAGGATTATTAAAAGAATTATACAACGACCAAAGTGTTGAAGGTTTAAGCCGTTATGAAAATATTCAGGAACTACTCAACTCTATAAAAGAGTTTGTAACACCTGATGAAGTTGATTCACCTGAATTTGTGCCAACGTTTACCGATGAACTGAAGGAAGAAAAAACGCTGAGCAATTATTTGCAACAGGTTGTTTTACTTACCGATGCAGATGCTGAAGGTAATGAAGATGAAACAGTAAAACTCATGACCATTCACGCTGCGAAAGGTTTGGAATTTAAAAGTGTATTTGTTGTAGGTCTGGAAGAAAATTTATTTCCGGGCACCTTATCCGTTTCCTCACGTGAAGATTTGGAAGAAGAACGCCGATTGTTTTATGTTGCGGTTACCAGAGCTGAACAAAAACTCACCATCACGCATGCTGCAACGCGATATAAATATGGTAATCTGGAATATTGCGAACCAAGCCGCTTTTTAGAAGAACTGCCACAAAATTTATTGCAATATGTAGGTTATAATTCAAAAAGTTGGACTGAAGAAAAAAGTAACAAACAATATGAAAACGGTACTCCGGTTACAAAAGTAAAACCTACAGTTCCGGTTAACACATATATCCATAAACCATCTGATAGTTTTGTCGCAGCATTTCCGGAAGAGTTACAATCAGGAATGGACGTTGAACATCAAAAATTCGGGTATGGCAAAATTCTGGCAATGGAAGGTGCTAACGATGGTAAAATGGCAACCATATTTTTCCAGAACGCAGGTCAAAAAAAGTTATTGTTAAAATTTGCGAAACTGAGTATAGTAAAATCTGCATAACAGCAGCAATTCATCACAGGAATAATTTAATTTATTGAAACCGGCTCAAACTATTATCAACCTCTGGTCAGGTCCGCGGAATATTTCTACGGCAATGATGTATGCATTTTCGCAACGTAAAGATGTGCGCGTTTTTGATGAACCACTATATGCGCATTACTTGCGTGTAACCGGATTAAATCATCCCGGCAGAGAAGAAGTACTCGCTGCACAAAACAATGATGGTGATGCTGTTATGGATAATTTTTTATTCGACAATTTTACACGCCCGGTACTGTTTTTAAAACAAATGACACATCATTTGGTAGATATTGATTTGCGTTTTCTTGAGCAATCAAAAAATATTATTTTAATTCGCGATCCCAAAAAAGTGTTGCATTCGTATGGTAAAGTTATTGAACAACCAACATTGGAAGATATCGGCATAAAACAAAGTTTCGAATTGTTTGAATACCTGCAAAAAGCACAATTGCATTGTTTAGTGGTTGATGCAGATACCATATTAAAAGACCCCGAGGCAGCTTTAAAAACCATTTGTGTTTCATGTGATATTCCTTTTTTACCGGCTATGTTAAGTTGGGCACCGGGGCCAAAAAAGGCAGATGGTGTTTGGGCGAAATACTGGTATGAAAATGTGCATGCCTCATCCGGTTTTCAGGAATATCAGGAAGAGGAAATACACTTATTGTCGAATTTACAAAAAGTATATGAAACGGCAGTTCCGTTTTACGAAAAATTAAAAAAACACGCCATCTGATATGCAGCAGCAATTTAATCCGAAAAACGAAAACATTTTTATCTGGGTAAAAGATAAATTATATCCGCGCAGCGAAGCAAAAATTTCTGTTTTTGATTCTGCGGTTCAGGGTGGTGATGCTGTTTGGGAAGGATTACGTGTATATAATGGAAATGTGTTTTGTTTATATGAACATCTTGAACGCCTGCAGGCAAGTGCACATGCTATGATGTTTCAGCAAATACCGGATAATGATTTTATTATACATGCTATTGAATCAACGTTAAAGGCAAACGATATGTTCGATGGTGCACATATTCGTTTAACATTAACACGTGGTGAAAAAATTACCTCAGGAATGGACCCGCGCTTAAATCAGTCTGGTTGTACATTAATTGTGCTGGCAGAATGGAAAGAACCGGTTTATACAAATGCAGTTACACTAATTACATCTTCTGTTCGTCGCAACAGTCCTGCCAATTTAGATTCAAAAATCCATCACAATAATTTAATCAATAATATTCTTGCAAAAATAGAAGCCAATGTCGCTGGTGCTGATGATGCTTTGATGCTTGACAATAATGGTTTTATATCGGAGACAAATGCCTGTAATATTTTTATGATTAAAAACGGAATGGTATTTACACCAAATGCCGATGCTTGTCTGCCCGGAATTACCAGAAAAACAGTAATTACCATCTGCAACCAAAATAATATCCCAATCCATTTAAAAAATATTTCGCTCACCGAAATGTATAATGCCGATCAGGTTTTTACAACAGGAACAATGGGTGAATTAACTGCCGTGAAAATGATTGACGGACGAACAATTGTGAATAGGAGTGGAGTTGATTTGATGCAAACCATTAACAATTTATTCAGCAAACTTACTCATGGAGTGTAAATTGTTTTTGCTCTATTTTGACTGTAACCATTTGATAACTACTTAATTCTGTTTTATTTATATGTATTGGTGATTGCGAATGATATCAAATTTTGGTATATTTGATAAAACCTTCCATATGAAATTAACAACTACCCCAAAACGCTTGACGGCCTATTCTACGATGGCTGCAGCAGTTTTAGCCATTCCAAAAGATGCCGATGCCCAAGTTATTTACACCGATATTAATCCTGATAAGGTGGTATTTACAACGGGACCTTTGGACTCTTTACATCTTGATGTAGATGGCGACTCAGTAACCGATTTTATTTTTAATGCATTTTATTTTTACTCTTCCTACACAGCTTCAGGAAATAATTACGACCATCTTGGTGTCCAGGGAGTTAATGGTGCAAGAATTGCCTATACCTTGCAATCGACAAATATTTATACCTTTTCGAATGCATTATTTACTAATCTAAGTGCAAAATTTGCACAAATATTACCTGCAAATACACCCATCAATAACACATTAAATTTTGCTAATAATGCTGAATTTTTTTACCAACAATGTTTCAATGCAATATATTCGAGTGCGCCTGATTATTGCTGGACTCAAGGTATGGGTATCGGCGTTGTAAAATATATTGGCTTCCGGTTAAAAAACGGCCCACTAAAATATTATGGCTGGATGCGGGTTTCAATCAGTAATACCACACCGTTTGTTCCAGTGCCAACTTCCATTAATATTTTAGATTATGCCATCAATTGGACACCAAATACGCCAATTCTTGCAGGTCAGGGTCTCATTTGTATTGTTACTGATCCATTAGGCACTGGAACTACCGCTGCACATTGGGCAAAAGTATATTGGGAGCCACAACCGGGATTATCCTATTACGAAGTAGCTTACCGGGAACCGGGTGGTGTTTGGGAATCTAAATTAGTAGCACCGGATAAAACGAGCACTAAAATAAACGGATTAAACTGCAGTACTGATTATGAATGGCAAATTCGTTGTGCCTGCGCCGACGGGTCGTTGTCTGAATATTCTGAATCACAGTTTTTTACAACAGCTTCGTGCAGACTTGAAAATGAAGCAGACGACGATTCAGATGAAGCAGTTTCTATTTATTCGAATGCAAATCGGGTATTTGTTTATTTTGATGAACCCTTAACAGAACCTGCTCAATTATTTATATATAACATGTTGGGGCAAATAATGTTAGCCACACCGGTTGAAAATCAGCAAAATATTTTCGAATTAAATTTACCTACGGGAATGTATACTGCAAATCTCGTTACCCCAACCGGTAACATTGGAAAAGTAATTGCAATTAATCAATAATAAATTGAATGAATCAAATAAATATGATTGGCAAAATCGTATTTATTTGATTTTTTGTATTGTTGAGTAGTAATAATTAATCGATATAATCATAATCCACCCGGATTAAAAATAATCCATGCGCAGGCGCGCTTAATGCAAATTTAAAACGCTCTTTATTGCTAATGCCTGAATCAAATTCGGCAATTGTCATTTTATGTTTGCCGATTTGAATCATTGCGCCAACAATTAACCGTACCATACCACGTAAAAATCGGTCGGCTGAGATGTAAAATACTTTATTATCCCCTTCATCCCGCCAATAACAATCTACAATATTTACGATAGTTGTTTTTGAACCCTGATTGCTTTTACAAAAAGATGGAAAGTCGTTATATTTTTTTAAAATGTCACACGCTTGTTGCATCAAATCAAAATCCAGGTCCCGAAAATGACGAAATACCATCAGGTCGGTTGCAAATGGATTTTTTTGAAAAGTGATGTGATATTCATACGCTCGTAATTTTGCGTCAAAACGGCTATGTGCTTTTTCGTGGACAGGAATACAACGTTTTATAGCAATCCGTGCAGGTAAAAACTGATTTAATCGTAAAGTGAATTTTTCCGGAATTTCTGAATTGGTATCAAAATGTAAATAAAATTGTGATGCATGAACCCCGGCATCGGTTCGACCGCAGCCAACGCAGTGGATGTCATCTCGCAAAATAGTGGATAACGCTTCATCAACCTTTTGTTGCACACTGATGCCATTAGGCTGCCATTGCCAGCCCACAAAATCGGTTCCCCGATAGGCAATTTCTAAAAAATACCGCACAGTGCAATATTAGGTAAATCTGCGATAATTGCCTGTGTAAATTTGTTTGCGGGTGCGTATCTTTGTCCAAACTTTAATTTATGTGGCAACGTATTCAAACCGTATTTCTTTGCATCGCCGCACTGGCAGCAGTTGGATTTTTATTTGCTCCAATCGCAATAGAAAATGATGTTGCTGTTTACGGAAAAACTAATGTAATCGCTTCAGCGATCGCCATTGGTATTGCTTTATTGAGCCTGTTTATTATTACCCAGTTTCAGGACAGGAAATTGCAAATGCGTTTCACGATGATAAATATCATTATTGCATTTGTTCTGGCAATTGTAGCGGCAATTGGGGCTATGGGTAATTCGGCTACTCCGCGTTATGAATTTGCAATTGGAATTCCGGTATTAATCATTATTGCCTTATTACTTGCCTATCGCAATATCAAAAAAGATGAAGACCTGGTTAAATCAATGGATCGTTTCAGGTAATTAATTGATATTCAGCATCTATCGATGAATCCGGTGCTAATAATTGTTTTTTTGACAATACGCACTTAATATTCAGCTAATCTTTCGCAGATAATTTTGTGCCTTAATCGGCATAAAATGAAATACCTGAGCATACTAATTTATGCTGTGATTGCACACTTAACTTGTACCGCACAAATTGCTGCCGGAGATATTGCGTTTGTTGGATTTAATGCGGATAACCCGGATCAGTTTACCATTATTACTACTAATTATTTAGAAGACGGCACCCAAATTTATTTTACGGATGCAGGTTGGACGGGCACTGCTTTATATGCAAGTGAAGGTAGTATTTTATGGACCGTGCCGACAGGCGGTTTACCAACCAATACCATGGTTACATTTACAGGTGCTGGAGCTGGAGGATTTACAACTTTTCCGACCGGAACCCTCGAGACCGGTGTGAGCGTTTCTTCAGGAACCATAGTAGCGAGTGGAATTGCAGCCAGTATGGCACTTACAACAAGTGGTGATCAAATATTGGCATTTACAGGTTCAATTGCCAGTCCGGTTTTTATTGCATGTGCTAATTTTAATGGCAGTTGGTCGTGGACAGGAACAAATAATTCTGAACAAACATTAACTCCACCCGGTTAACAAGTGGAACAGATTGTGTAGTATTAAGCGATAGAGATAATGGCAAAATAGACTGTTTATTATTACCCGACCCGGCAACAGTGAGTGATTATAATAATGCTTCTAATTGGGTATATAATGATGCAACCAGATATACACTTCCACCTACATTAGGCACTTGTGAATTTTTATTGCCATTAGATTTAATTGCATTTGATGGTACTATTTCAGAAAACGGAAATCAACTTAATTGGACAACTGCTAATGAAATCGATATAAAAGAATTCATTATTGAAAGAAGTGCCAACGGTGAATCGTTTATTGCTGTTGGTGCTGTTGATGCAATTGGAGATGCACTTTCAGCTAATAGTTATGAATTTATTGACGATATGCCTGCTGGAGGGGAAATGTATTATCGTTTAAAAATTACCAATCTGGATAATACTTATACCTACAGCAAAATTATTTTGATAGAAGATGAATTAACAAATACAATAAAACTTTTCCCTAACCCGGTAACAGATTATGCAACACTCATATTTTCTAATAACTGCAACAATTGTAATATTCAAATATATTCAGCAAACGGAAAGGTGATTGAAAATTTAGCAGTTTCTGTAAACGGCCAACAACATCTTGAAATAAACACCCAAAATTTACAACCGGGTTTTTATGTAATAAGTATAGTTGGAGATGCGGTCAATCTAGCTATTCCGTTTATAAAATAGTTATCCATTGCTTTGAATTAAAAATCCGCGGTATTAATTAAAATTTCCGCGGATTTATTTTTTATTTTAAATGTGCTTATTTCGATTCCGGTCGCATGTGCGGGAAAAATAACACATCCTGAATAGCGTGCTGATTGGTCATAATCATTGTTAAACGGTCAATGCCAATGCCGATGCCTGCTGTAGGTGGCATACCATATTCAAGCGCGCGTAAAAAGTCTTCATCCAATTGCATCGCTTCTTCATCGCCACGTTTGCCCAGTTCAAGTTGTGATTCAAAACGGTTGCGTTGGTCAATCGGGTCGTTTAATTCGCTGAATGAATTCAACATTTCTTTTCCATTACAAATAGCTTCAAATCGTTCAACCAATCCTTCTTTGCTGCGATGTTTTTTCGCAAGCGGGCTCATCTCAACCGGATAATCAGTTATAAATGTAGGCTGAATTAAAAACGGTTCACATTTTTCTCCAAAAATTTCATCAATTAATTTGCCCTTCCCCATAGTTGCATCTACATGCACTTTTAAATTTTTTGCAGTAGCAAATAATTCCGTTTCATTCATATTTGAAATATCGATTCCGGTAAAATGTTCAATTGCTTCAAACATGGTAAAACGTTTCCATGGTCTTTTAAAGGAAATTAAATTATCACCTACCTGCACTTCTGTGCTGCCATTAACTTCAATTGCAACCTTTTCAATCATCTCTTCAACAAAATCCATCATCCAGATATAATCTTTATAAGCAGCATAAAATTCTACCTGTGTAAATTCCGGATTGTGAAACCTGTCCATACCTTCGTTACGGAAATCTTTTGAAAATTCATACACCCCATCATATCCGCCAACAATTAAACGCTTTAAATACAACTCGTTTGCAATACGCATATATAATGTCATATCAAGTGCATTGTGATGCGTTTTAAACGGACGCGCAGCTGCACCACCATACATAGGTTGTAAAATAGGTGTTTCTACTTCTATATAGCCAAAGCTGTTTAAAAATGTACGGATCGTATTTACCAGTTTTGTTCTTTTAATAAACACTTCACGAACTTCAGGATTTACAATTAAGTCGACATAACGCATTCTGTAACGTTGCTCACTATCGGTAAATGCATCGTGCACATTTCCATCGGCATCTGTTTTTACAATTGGAAGCGGACGTAAACTTTTACTCAAGAGTTTAAATTCACTAACATGAATGGTAGTTTCGCCTGTTTTGGTTGTAAACACATATCCTTTTACACCAATGATATCTCCGATGTCTAAATGTTTTTTAAATACTTCCTCGTATAAGGTTTTATCTTCTCCCGGGCAAATTTCATCACCCTTAACATAAATCTGAATTTTTGAAGAGCTGTCCTGTATAACAGCAAATGCTGCTTTACCCATAATACGTTTACCCATAACGCGACCGGCAAGGCTGACAGCTTTAAAGGCATCCGGATTTTCCGGAAATTGTTTAAGGATATCTGCTGCCGGATGACTAATTTCAAATAATTCGGCAGGGTAGGGTTCAATTCCTAAATTGCGCAATGCCAAAAGGCTTTCGCGGCGTATTTGTTCTTGTTCTGTTAGGTGTTGTGACATTGTATTAACCTGATAATTTTGCGCAAAGATACACAGTTAGGAATTGTGATTCGAAATTTGATGCGCAAATGCTGTTGTAGGTTAGTTTAAACACATCAGTAAAAGAGCACTAATTGAATTTTTACCGGTACTTAAAATACAGAATTCGGGCTTTCCCCTCCTGACCTTCATTTGTAATATACATGTCGCCGTTTGGGGTAAAAGTAATGCCTTCGGGTTTGTTGAATAGTACCGGGTCAAGCAATTTTATTTCTTTAATAGTACTTGTTTCATCTACAACAAAAATTGCATGGTCTGCGGCATTTAAAATATATAAATTTCCGGTTTTAGGATGCAGGGCGATTGCTGAAATATTGAATTTAAAGGTGTTTTTATTTTTGCCTTTTTTATTAGCGCCAATTTCACCCATGTCAAGATTCTTTTTTCGGGCATAGGCCATTGCGTCATCAACAGTTAATGCGTATGTTGGATTTTTATGTAATTCTTTTTTCTCCCAGTCAAAACGATATATCTGTCTTGCGTTTTTTTCAGCATCGGCATCAATTATTTTATTTTTACAACCAATCAGCAAACTTTTCGTATTCCGGTCAAAACATAAACCTTCATTATTGTCGGCAGGAACTCCGGTTGTATAACTTTTTGTTTTTATTTTCTTGCTGCTGTAATCACTTATTTCAAATAATTTACCATCACTTCGTAAAATATAAATATAATTATAGGCAATGGCAATACCCTCGTAATCACCGTCTGCATGAAAGGGATAACGTTCTTTAATGAAATTGTTTTTAATATCATAAATAAATAAAATGCCATTTTCGTCCTGCACACAGGCAACAGTGCTGTCGTTAATAAAAGCAATACCGGAAATTTCCCTTAATGAGTCCGGTAATTCCAGCACTTTATCAGGTTGTGATAAATTATAATGCTTCAATTCCCGGCCCTGCACAAAAGTGAGCGCGATAAATGAACATACGAGGAGGTAATTCATTTGGTGAAAATAACAAATTTCGTGCGAAACCTAAAACCGATGCATATTATTAAACGAAACTTGGTGGAAATTTAGTGCAACTTATTTTACCTCAATTTTTTGATGATAAAGTTTTCCGTCTATTTCTGCTTCTAATAAATAAATAGATGTCGGTAAATCTTTAATTTCAAATTGATAAGTATTTTTTCCAGCAGGAATTCTATCATAATAAAATTGTTGTACATGTTTGCCGTCAATACTAATTATTGAAAATTTAGCTGTTGTTATAGTTGCAGATGAAACAATAAAACATGCATTGCCATTGTTTTCAAATAATTCAACCGAAATGGTTGACGTTGTGGTTTCAACAGGTAAAGAAAAACATTCCAATACCTCAGCGGCAGCACGGGCGCCACTTTCCAATGCACCGTGAACAGTAGAAGGATGGTTGTTATTAGTGGCTTCTCCTGCGAAAAATATTTTGCAATCTATCGGTAAGGCCAAATCAATACGTGTGGTGTCTGTTTCTGTAGTATACGTATTTAATGCAGGGAATGAATATGCACCTTTAATGAATGGATGTTTGCCCCAATCAGAAATAAAATTGTCAAGATAGTTTGCTGTTGCAGCACCATCAAATAAAGCATCAAGTTCTGCGAGTGCAACATCAACAGCTCCGGCTCCCAAGCTACTCATATATTCTGCATTTTCTCCCATTATAAAACAAATTAAAACAGCATCAGTAGCGCCGGTTTTGTCGCGACCCGGATCCCAGATAAAAGTGGTATAACCATCCATCGTCATATCCTGTATTTCATCTCCCCAAAAACGATTCGAAAATTTTAAAATTAATTTCATTCCTGCACCCATTTGTAAGGCATTAATAGCTGTTGATTTTACAAATGATAATAATGGCGTAAAAGAAATAGTATTTTCTTGTAAAATAGGAATAGGAACAGTAACAATTACTTTATCAGTTATAAATGATGAACCATCAGCACATGAAACAATGGCATTGGTGCCTGAATAATTTATAGCAGTTACTTGTTTATTATATTGAATATCACTTAATATCGGATTAAAAAATAATGTTTCCAGAATTGATAAATAACTGTCGTCTAATAAATAATCTTTGCCTCCGGTTAACCACAATACTTCGCTAATGGCAATACTTTTCATACCAATACGTTTAATGGTAGTACCAAATTCAGAGCCAATCCATGCTTCGTAAACATGCCAGTATGGGTGACTTTCATCTATGCTATATTCTGAAAATAAATAATCACTCATAAAAATATCATCACCTGTATAGGCATACATGTTTAAATAAAATTGCCATGCAGCTTCCAGGTCGGCATCCCAATAAGGTTCTACTTCATAACCGGTGCCAATTTGATACATTTCTTTATAAGCACCGTATTCCAATAATAAATCTGGATTGTAATCATTTATGGAACTCCATAAAAATGATGGTGGATCACCGGCAGTATTTCCTTTACCATGCACAAATTCAGCGCCTGCCTCTACATGAAAATCAGCAAATCCTTCCAATGGTTTTACGCGTCCGCCATGGGTATCTGATGCTTCAAGAATAATAACATTTATGCCCGCTTCTTTTAATACTTTGGCAGCATATAAACCTGCTGCACCGGCACCAACTATAATTACATTTCCGGATGTAAGTTTTGGTGATAATGTGGCTTTTAAAAATGATGGATTGATTAGCATTCCCGGAACAAGGAGGCTAAGGTTACGGACAAATTTTCTTCTGCGCATAAAGCAAATGTATTAAATCTGCTTGTTAAAAAATAGACCTGTCAGGTTTAAACCTGCGTGGTTTAAACCTGACAGGTTTTTCAGTTACTTTTATTATCTTCGCAACCGTTAATCAATTCGCAAACTTTACGGATACGATTTGTTCATATTATCAAACTATATTGGAGGCAAGCTTCAACCGCCTGTAAGCGGTAATTATCTGGATAACTACAATCCGGCAACAGGCTCCGTATACGCACAAATTCCTGATTCAGACGAAAATGATGTTGAACTGGCTGTAACAGCAGCTAAAAACGCCTTTGCGGACTGGTCAACAACTGATGCAGTTACCAGAAGTCGCATTTTATATCGGATTGCTGAGCTTATTGGTGAACGATTTGATGCTTTAGCGGAAGCCGAGTCAATGGATTCAGGTAAACCATTAGCCTTGGCAAAACGTATGGATATTACCCGGGCACGTGACAATTTTGAATTTTTTGCTGCTTCGGTGCTCCATTTTTCAAGCGAAAGCCATAACCAGAAAGGAAAATTCATCAATTATACTACACGCTATCCAATAGGCGTTGTAGGTTGTATCTCTCCCTGGAACTTACCCTTATACTTATTCACCTGGAAAATAGCACCTGCTCTGGCCGCAGGCAATTGTGTTGTCGCCAAACCATCGGAAATCACACCGGTAACGGCTTTTATGTTATCTGAAATTTGTATCGAAGCCGGTTTACCAACAGGCGTCCTAAATATTGTACACGGAACAGGGCCGAAAACAGGTGCGGCCATCGTGAAACACCCATTAATAAAGGGAATATCGTTTACCGGAAGCACCAGAGCGGGCCGTGAAATTGCATCCGTGACGGCTCCGATGTTTAAAAAGGTCAGCCTGGAATTGGGCGGAAAAAACCCGGTAATTATTTTTGCCGATTGCGATTATGAGGAGATGCTGAATACTACGGTAAGAAGCTCTTTTACCAATCAGGGGCAAATTTGTTTGTGCGGAAGCAGGATTTATATAGAAAGCAGCATATATGAGCGTTTCAAGGCAGATTTTGTTGAAAGGGCCAAAAAGCTCATTGTTGGCGACCCGAAAGCGGCTGAAACCAATGTTGGTGCTGTTGTTTCTGAGGTGCATTACAATAAAATATTGAGTTATATCGACTTAGCTAAAGAGGAAGGTGGTAAGGTATTATGTGGAGGGGAAGCTGTAAAATTTTCAGGTGACATGGAAAAGGGCTGGTTTGTTGCTCCTACTGTGATTGAGGGTTTAAATCAGCAGTGCAGGACGGTGCAGGAAGAAATTTTTGGGCCTGTAGTTACGCTACACGCTTTTAATAACGACGAGGAAGCCGTAAATTTGGCCAATCAATCCGATTACGGTCTGGCCGCTGTAATCTGGACGAATCATTTAACTAGGGCACATCGCTTGTCTGAGCAGCTTGAAAGCGGTATTGTTTGGGTAAACTGTTGGTTAGAGCGCGATTTGCGCACACCATTCGGAGGCGTTAAACAATCCGGCGTAGGTCGCGAGGGCGGGGTTGAGGCTTTACGGTTTTTTACCGAACCTAAAAATATTTGTATAAAAATTTAAAACGGAGGAAAGTGGCTTATTTTAAAAAAATCAGAAGAACCCCCACAACAGTTTTTACAGTCGGATTCGCGGCTGCGGCAATGTTCAGTGCATGTGGCACCTACACAGCTGCCGTACAAAACGATAACACAAAATACACAGCGGTTGATACCGGAATTACACCATCTGAAGATCTTTTATTCATAGAAGATTTTTACGCTGAAGATGCTTCTAAAAAGGCAGAACCACGTTTAACAATTGATTACACTCCCGAAGCAAATCTTCGCGGCCAGTTAAAATCTGCCGACGAACAATTGCCGATCAGTGAACAGTTGGTTTTACTTGGTGAAAATATTCGCCTTAGTGAGCAGGCTGAAAACGAAAATATCGGTGGTCTCGATTATGCTACTCCTGAAGAAGCAGAAGATTTTGAAGTGTATGACGATTTGTTTTTAGCAAACGAATTAAATGCCGGTGCAATTTTTGACCCTTCTAAAATGACGGATAGCATTCAGGTGTTTTTAGTGAGTCCTTTTAGTAACTGCTATACGTTCCCATTAGGTAACAGTAAAGTAAACTCCGATTTTGGCTGGAGAAAAAGTCGCTTCCATTCAGGTATCGATTTAGACCTTGAAGTTGGCGATGATGTATATGCTTCATTCGATGGCATTGTTAAAAAGGCAGATGTTGTTTCCGGATATGGAAATTTAATTGTGGTAAAACATTTTAACGGACTGGAAACATATTATGCGCATTTATCAAAAATATTAGTTGCAGAAGGTGATACTGTTAGCTCAGGCGAAAAAATTGCATTAGGTGGAAATACCGGCCGAAGCACCGGTCCGCACTTACACTATGAATTACGTTACCGCGGAGCAGCAATTAATCCTAAATATATTGTTGATTTTAAAAATGCAGACTTAATTGCAGAAATGTTTTATTTGAAAAAAGAACATTTTAAACCAACAACTTCTACAACAAATGCTGCAGCATCAACAACAGCAAAAAAATATTATACCGTAAAAAAAGGTGATACTTTAGGAAAAATTGCTTCTCGCAATCATACCACAGTAGCTAAAATTTGTAAACTCAATGGCATCTCAAGTAAAAAAGTACTGAAGCCGGGGCAACGATTGAGAATAAAATAAAAATATTTAAATATTAAAAGCCCTCCAACTCGGAGGGCTTTTTTTTGATGTGTTATAAGGAGGAAACGTTAATTAATGCTTTACCACAAATTTTTTGGTATCGATTGTTGAATTTTCTTCATTGTAAATCCGAAGCACATAAACTCCCGAAGCAAAAGTATTTGTCGCTATTTTCATGTCACTATTGCGGAATTGTTTTGTCGTAATCAGCACACCGTTTATATCGAAAATTTCAATTCTGTATTTCCCGGTATTAGTTACAGCAACAGAAATGAAATCACTTGCCGGATTCGGATATAAATCGGTTATTATAGAAGTTTTACTGGTAACAATTTCTTTTGGTTTCCCGATACCATCAATATTTCCCTTTATTCCAATAACAACAGGATAAAAATTCATATTCACACGCGCATCCTTTGCCATGGTTATAATTTGTTCCATGCTATAATTGCTGCGCGGAGGTAATAAACTCGGTGCATCGCCAATTAATAATACAATACGTTTTCTTCCGGTAATCCAATTCATTTCCTCAATGGTTTTAGCGATAGCATCATTTACACTTTCTTCATAATCGCCACCACCTGTTGTGGTTATACCATTAATAATAAATGGCAATGTATCATAATTATTTGTAAGCGGATATTTCTCAAACCATAAACCGATATCTGCATTTTTATCACCATAAAAAACAAATCCAACTCGGGTATTTTCATAGGTTTTAATTTGTGATACAATTTTTGAAATACTTGTTTTTATTTCTGCAATATCATCAGACATGCTTCCGGTTTTATCTACTAGAAAAACTAAATCGGTTTCACCTGACATATAAGTTTTAATGATATCACTTATGGCATCAACTACAAATTTGGCGTTGTCAATCATATAAACTTCACCACCTGAAGCATCTGCAATTCCTGAAAACATTTTAACCGTAATGTTATTATAAGCATCAGCAACACTATTTAATTGCGGAAGATCAGGATTTAATTTCAATTGCCGCTGTATTTCTTCATCAATACTAAGGTCCACCTTTTTTGAAAGAGGCGTTTTTTCTTTGCGTTTTGCATTTAGTACAATGTCAGGTGCCGGAATAGAATCTGCTTTTTTTGTAATTGGAGCACTAATGGTGTCTTTAACTGAAATTTTGGTGGCAGAGGAAACAGAATAATCCGGTTCGGCATTATCGCAATTTGTAAGTAAAAACAACAAGCCGATAAGTGTGGTAAAATAAACTTTTTTCATAAGAACGGATATGGTTTAGGTGCTTAAAAAAATGGCATTGAATAATATTATTTATGTTGAACAATAAATTTTATTGTGTCTGCGGTTTTATTGGATTCGTTTATAATTCGAGCAATATAAACGCCCGGTGGTAAATCCCATGTATAAAAAGTAAAGTTGTCGCCTGTAAATGATTTAGACTGGAGCAAATTACCGTTTATATCAAAAAGTTGTGCAGTATAGTTGCCGGCTGACTGCGTGTGTAATAACATTATATTATCTGCCGGATTTGGATAAATTGTTTTTATAATTGCACTTGATTTAGGTTCGATATCAGCTATGCCTACCTTGCTATTAATACCTTCCTTTAATCCGATGACTATGGGATAAATATTCATCGTAACATTATATCTGGCAATACAATTTAAAACTTCTGTTGTAGTAAATTCACTAAGCGGGGGTTCCAGACTTGGTGCATCGCCAATCAATAAAACTAAACGCCTTGCAGTGAATGACCAATTCATATCATTTAAAGTATACATGATAGCATCATTAACACTTTCAGGTAAGTCATAACCACCACCGTAGGTTCTTGTATTTTGAATTATAGAACGAATCTCATCAGTGTTTTCAGTTAGTGGATGTGCCTGAAGCCATTTTTTACCATCAGTATTTTTATCAGCATAAAATACTAAACCAATTCGAATTGGCTTAAATTGTTCTAATACATTTATAATTTCAGTTAATCCATTTTTTACCGCTAACAAATCATCATTCATACTTGTTGACCGATCCATTAGAATTACTAAATCGATTCCACTTTCTCCATAATTGGTAAATACATCAATAATAGCCGGCACCAAATATTCTGCATTATCAATACAATAAAGTTCTCCCTCCGAAGCATCAGCAATGTTGTTAAATAGCTGAACCTCTGTTTCATCAATTAGTTTTTTTAATCCCTTAATTTTTGGTAATTCCGGATTTAAAAGCATTTGCCGTTCAATTTCGGCATCAGTTATAGTTGCTAATTTAGATATTAGGTTACTCGTTGCAGAGCCGATTGTTGTGTCAACCGTTTTTGCATGCCAGGTAATTTTTTCCGGTAAAACGGCTGTCTCCCCTAAACCAACCAATAAAGTAATCTCAGGTGAAACATAAACAGTGTCATAAAACGTTATAGTCGCTATATTTTCAGGCGGAGTAATTGTGGGGTCGCAACTACTAATAATAAAGCATAATAAAATAAAATGGGTACAGTTTGGTTTCATAAAAAGTTGGTTGGAGTGAAACGAACTGCCGCAGAGAAAATGAATAACGGTGGACCATTTAAAATTCGTATGTTAAATTGTAATTTTGTCAGTATTGAATCTTTAAATCATGAGCAACAATATCATCCATACCAACAAAGCCCCTGAACCTGTAGGTTTATATCCGCATGCTCGAAAAGTGGGCAATTTGCTTTTTTTATCAGGCATTGGCCCTCGTGAAGCAGGAACAAACAAAATACCCGGTGTGGAAATCGATAAAAATGGTAATTTCAATACCTTCGATTTTGAAGCGCAATGCCGTTCGGTATTTAATAATGTGCGCACTGTTTTAGAGGCTTCCGGCGCCAAATGGGAAGATTTGGTGGATGTAACTGTTTTTCTAACCAATATGCAACGCGACTTTGCTACTTATAACCGCATTTATGCAGAGTATTTTAAAGATGCCCAGCCTTGCAGAACCACAGTTGGTATTACATCACTCCCTACACCTATTGCAATTGAACTAAAGTGTATAGCCGCAATTTCGGAATAAATCTGCTCCGTTAAATAAACTTTTATTCTTAGCATTTCCCTGCTTTTCGATGCCAAAAGCCTTACCTTTGCACGTTCGAATATTTTGGAATTCGGGGGAGAAAAAGTGAAAAAAACAAAATCTACTATAAAAGAAGCCGTGCAAAACCTGCCGGAAATCAGCGAGAAGGAAATGACCTACCTCGAGGTGCAGGGTGCGCGAGTGCATAATCTTAAAAATATTAATGTTTCTATTCCTAGAAACAGTCTGGTAGTTATTACCGGTGTTAGCGGCAGCGGAAAAAGTTCGCTTGCTTTCGATACCATTTATGCAGAAGGTCAGCGCCGGTATATGGAAAGTTTTTCTGCCTATGCGCGACAGTTTTTTGGTGCGATAGAAAGACCTGATGTAGATAATATTTCAGGTTTAAGTCCGGTTATTTCGATTGAACAAAAAACAACAAATAAAAACCCGCGCTCTACAGTTGGAACAATAACTGAAATTTATGATTTTATGCGACTCTTGTTTGCAAGAGCTTCAGATGCATACAGTTATGCGACAGGTGAAAAAATGGTTCGCTTTACCGAAGAACAAATTATTCAAAGTGTTATCGGTAAATTTAATGGTAAACGCATTGTGCTACTGGCCCCTGTTGTGCGTGGCAGAAAAGGGCATTACCGCGAATTGTTTGAGCAAATTCGCAAACAGGGATTTTTAAAAGTAAGGGTTGATGGCGAGATAAAAGACCTTTTACCAAAAATGCAGGTCGACCGATATAAAATGCACGATATCGAAATTGTAATCGACCGGTTTAAAGTAGATGAAAATGATTTGGTGCGTATTAAACAAAGTGTTGCACAAGCATTAAAATCGGGCAAACAATTTATCATGGTAATGGATGCGGATAAAGGAACCGTATTTAATTATTCTAAAAAATTAATGTGCCTCGCTTCAGGCATTTCTTACGAAGAACCATCGCCTAATACATTCTCATTTAATTCACCTTATGGGGCCTGTCCGAAGTGTAAAGGGCTGGGTGTTGTTTATGAAGTAAATCTGGAAACCCTTATGCCGGATAAAAATAAAACCATTAATAATGGTGGTATTGTGGCTTTGGGCGAATTCCGCGATAATATTTTATTCAAACAAATTAAATCGATAGCTACAAAGTATAAATTTAATTTATCTACACCAATAAAAGATATTCCTAAAAAGGGTTTAAATGCAATTTTATTTGGGGGAGAAGGTGATGCGGAATTGCCTGAAGATGATACGGTTTTTTTAGGCGAAGCAGACAGATGGTACACACTCGAATTTGGCGGATTAACAAAATTAATTAAACGCTGCTTTTCTAATTCCATTTCCGAAAACATGCGACGATGGTCAGAGGATTTTATGGAAAAAGCAACTTGCGATGAATGCAACGGAACAAGATTAAAAAAAGAAGCGCTGTATTTTAAAGTAGATGAAAAAAATATTGCCGAATTGGCATTAATGGATATTAAAGATTTGCACGATTGGTTTAGTGATGTGGATGAAAGAATGAGTGCAAAACAACAAACTATTGCAAAAGATATTTTAAAGGAAATTCGAGCACGTATTGGCTTTATTAAAAATGTGGGGCTCGATTATCTGTCACTCGACAGGCCAACCAGAACACTAAGTGGTGGCGAATCGCAGCGCATACGACTGGCAACACAAATTGGCTCTCAATTGGTTGGTATTACATATATTTTAGATGAGCCCTCAATTGGCTTACATCAGCGCGATAACAATAAATTAATTGAAGCCTTAAAAGATTTGCGTGACAGCGGTAATACCGTTTTGGTTGTTGAACATGATAAGGACATGATGATGCATGCCGATTATGTTATCGACCTTGGACCCGGAGCAGGTATTCACGGTGGCGAATTAGTTGGTGAAGGCGACCCGGTTACATTTATGAAAGCAGGAACCATTACTGCTGAATATTTAACAGAGCAAAGAAAAATTGAATATCTTACCACAAGAAGAAAAGGTAATGGGAAAGAAATTGTATTGCAAGGTGCAACAGGACATAACCTGAAAGATGTTTCTGTAAAGTTTCCCCTAGGTATTTTAATTTGTGTTACCGGTGTGAGTGGAAGTGGAAAATCGAGTTTAATTAATTCCACTTTATTTCCCATCATGCAACAACATTATTATAACTCACTGAAAAAACCTTTGCCTTATAAAAAAATAGACGGATTAAAACATATTGATAAAGTAATCGAAATTGATCAGTCACCAATTGGCAGAACACCACGTTCTAATCCTGTTACTTATATTGATGTGTTTTCTGAAATTCGAAATTTATTTGCCTTAGTTCCGGAAGCAAAAATTCGTGGTTACAAAGCAGGACGTTTTTCATTTAACGTAAAAGGTGGACGCTGCGATGTTTGTGAAGGCGGAGGTATGAAGGTTATTGAAATGAATTTTTTACCGGATGTGTATGTGGAATGCGAAAAATGCAGGGGTAAAAGATACAACCGCGAAACCCTGGAAATTTATTATAAAGGAAAAAATATTGCAGATGTACTGGACATGACCGTTGATCATGCTTCAGACTTTTTTGAAAATCATCCGCGTATTTTCAAAAAAATAAAAACTTTACAGGAAGTTGGTCTAGGATATATTCGTTTAGGGCAGGCCTCCACAACATTAAGTGGTGGTGAAGCTCAACGTGTTAAACTGGCTGAAGAATTATCGAGAAAAGATACAGGCAATACTTTTTATATATTAGATGAGCCTACTACAGGATTACATTTTGAAGATATACGCGTATTAATGAATGTAATTAACGATTTAGTAGAAAAAGGCAACACGGTTTTAATTATTGAACACAATCTTGATGTAATTAAACTGGCTGATCATATTATTGACCTTGGCCCTGAAGGCGGCGCCGGCGGTGGAAAAATTATTGTAGAAGGTACACCGGAACAGGTTGCAAAAAATGCAAAAAGTCACACCGGTAAATATCTTAAACTGGAAATGAAACTGTAATTATTTTTTACGAATTCTGTTGAATGTAAAAAAACGTTTCCAAAATGATTTCGGATTAACTGTATCTGAATAATAATCATTGTATCCGGTATAACCGTAGCCATAACCATATCCATAACCGTAGCCGTAACCATATTCTGTTCCACTGGCATTAGCATCATTTACTACAATACCAATATTGGTCAAATGATTATCATTATACAAACGATTAACATTTCCGATAAAGTTGCGTTTTGAATAATTTACACGAATCATGTAAATCGCTAAATCTGCTTTTGCCATAATAGGAATAGAGTCAGAAACTATACCTACCGGAGGGCTGTCAATTATTACAAAATCGTAAATGGCCAGCAAATCTGCCATTAGTTTATCACATGCCGGTGATACTAATAACTCGGCCGGATTCGGTGGCACAGGACCTGCAATTAAAATATCGCAACCGGCTTCTTCAAGCGGCTGAATACAATCCTGGAAATTATCTTTATTAATCAGGATAGTACTAACCCCCTGCTGATTTTTTAATTTAAATGCTTTATGCACTTTTGGTTTCCGTAAATCGAAATCCACCAAAATAACTTTTTTACCTGCTGAACTAATTACGTTCGCTAGATTTAATGCCGTAAACGTTTTACCCTCACCACTCACGGTTGAAGTAATTACAATCAATTTGCCTTTGTCATCACTTTTAAGGAAATATTGCATATTACTTCGTATTGCTCTAAACGACTCGGCAATATGTGATTTCGGACTTGCAGTTACCACAATTTGTGGGGTGTCCATTTTCGATTTATTATACATAGGCAATGCACCAAGTAAAGGTACATTTGTTGATTTCTCAACATCAGGAACACCAATAATTGTGCTGTGCAATAGGAAGCGTAAATATATATGGGCAAATGATATACCAATACAAATGAGTATCGCTAAACCCCAGATTTTAGCTTTTACCGGTGCTACCAGTGAGCCACGTTCACCTGAATCAAGAATAATGTAATCACTGCTCATACCCGCAAGCGTAATTTCATATTCCGATTGTTTTTCAAGGAGTAATAAATAATATTTTTCCTTTAAATCATTTAATCGGGTTAATCGCGCAAATTCAGATTGTTGTTCAGGTAATTTTAAAAATTCACCTTCGTATTTGTTTTTTTCTTCAGTAAGGTAATTATCACGAACCTCAAGCTTTTTTTCAGCGTTTACAATTGCCTGTTTAAAGTTTTCGGTAACTTTTGAAATTTGTTTGTTGATAGAAGTTAAACGTGGATCTGAAGATGGTACACTGAGTATGAGCGTTTCTTTTTCTTTGTTTAAATCAACCAGCGAATTGAGGTAAGGCGTAAAATCACTGTATTCTAAATCACCAAAATAATTCGCCAGCGCATCAAGGTCACTGTTTTTGTTATTCGTAAAATCTTTAAGCCACTTTAAACTTTTTTGTTCAAGGGTAACCTGAAATTTAGCCTGATCAATCTCATTTAACTTTTGAACAATATTAGACTCTGCGAGTTCCGGGCTAATTATGAGATTTTCCTTTTTGAAGGTTTTCAACAAATTTTCCTGGTCATACAATTCTTTTTCAAGCGAATCAATTTGATCTTCAATAAAATTGATTATCATTTCGGCACTTCCGGCTTTTCTTGTTAAACTCATATTCACAATTTCGCCGGCAATCGTATTTACAACATCTTTTGTTTTTACAGGATTATTATCCCGATAGTTAATTACAATTTTACCACCATAAAGATTATCTACATCTATCTCTACTTTCCCTTCAATTCGTTCGGCTTCTCTATTAATGTCATTTATAACAAAATAATAATTTTCATAAAACGACTTTTCTCTTTCTTTTTTCAGGTGGGCAGTAATATTAAATTCAGGAGTGCTAAATGGTTTTTCAAAATCGAAATTATATTCTATATGTTCTCCGCCTATTTCATATTTTATCACATAATGCGAAGGATCAATTACGTGTAAATCAATTTTTTTACCAACGATGCTGGAATCCAGCACTTGTACTTTTACGTCAAACGGACTTGCATTATAAACCTCACCCTCCTTTACGCGTTCACGAATAAAATAAGATACTTGCAATGGAAGCGATTTCAACGCTTTAATTTTATAACCTTTAGAATTAAGGATGGTCATCTCCTCATTCAAACGGTCAACATTGGTATTGGAAACGAGTATACCTAAATCAATGGAGTTATCTTTTGATTTATCTTTAAATTGAACATCCGCCTGCGATTCATACAGTGGGCTGGTATATCGCCCTATTAAATAGGATGCTACAAATGCTAATATGATATATAAAACTATCCACCAACGCGTTAACCATCCAATCGTTAAAAATAATTTCCAGTTAAACGACTGATCTTCGTTCGCATCACTGCTATTTAATATTTCATTTCCATTAGTTGCCATTCCGCACAATTATTTACTAAGATTAACAAAGAAAGCATATATCACAACAATGCTGGAAACTGTTGTGATAATCGGGGCCAATTCACGAAAAACAGTGGCATTTAATACGGGTTCTATATAAATAATATCATTTGGTTGCACATACGTGCTCGCGGCTTGTAAGCCTGATATTTCTGAAAGATCAATTATCTGAGTTTGAGGTGCACCATTAATGTTTCTGATAACAGTAATTTTAGCTGCTTTACCATTTTCGGGAACACCACCTGCAGCACCAATCGCTTCTATTATTGTCATGTCGGGCCTGTCCAACAAAACTTTACGCGATTCTGAACTCCCGCGATAAACCGTAACAAATTTATTTACGACTAATACATTAACATATGGGTCAATGTAATTTTTACTGTAAGCTTCAGTTAATTTTATTTCAGCTTCACGTGTAGTTAGTCCTTGTAATTGTATTACTCCGATTATCGGCAAATTAGCTTCACCTTTTGCATCAATCGTGTAACTTAATGAAGTTGTTGACGCCTGCAAGGCAACTTCATTCGATGAAACAATTTGTGGCTCTATCAATGAATATCCACCCTTTGGAAAAACCAACACATTCAGTACATCACCTTGTGTTATCCTAAAATCAGGGCTTACTGTATCCAAAAAAGTAGTACCCACATAATTTTTATCTGCCTTAAGCATCCGATTCGGATTAAATACGCTGCAGGCTTGGAAAATTGGTGTTATAAATGCTAAATATAGGATACCCCTTAAAATAAAGGTCAATTTCTTATCGCTGGTCAACATTATCTTTTATTGTGTGCTGTTTTCTAACCCCCTAATAACCAACAAATATATGATTTCAGACTGATTCCCAATGGAATTTTGACCTTAAATAAGGTTATTTGGTAGCGGTAATATCTGCCTACCGGCTTTTGTCTAAGGCTTCAAAATCAGAATTTTTACTGATAAATTCCGGAATAAATGCCTTTAAGGATGTAACAACCTGAATCGTATCTCCCGAATTCAAGGCTAATTTAAGATTATTTATATGTGTTTGCACCACCTCACTCGGGTATTGTGTAGTTATCGCAATTTTAATTTTGTGATGATGTGTAGGTAAGGTATTTTCATTTGTATTGAGCAATTCTTCATGTAATTTTTCGCCCGGACGTAATCCGGTGAAAATAAACGGAATATCTTTTTCCGGCTCCAGACCGCTCAATAGCACCATTTTTCTTGCCAAATCAATAATTTTTACCGGTTCACCCATATCAAATAGGTATAATTCGCTGGTTTTACCCATTGTGGCAGCCTCGAGCACTAACTGACAAGCTTCTGCAATGGTCATAAAATATCTGGTTACTTCAGGGTGCGTTATTGTAAGTGGTCCACCCGCTTCAATTTGTTTACTAAAGTAATTTACTACAGAACCATTACTACCCAATACATTTCCAAACCGTGTAGTAGTAAATACCGTTTTAATGGATGTATCTTTCGATTTATCCTGAACATAAATTTCGGCAGCCCTTTTTGTTGCACCCATTACATTTGTCGGATTAACTGCCTTGTCAGTTGATATCATAACAAATTTTTCAACCGCATTTGAAATTGCAAGGTCTACCAGATTTTTTGTCCCGAAAATGTTTACATCAATCGCTTCAATTACATTTTGTTCCATTAATGGAACGTGTTTGTAAGCCGCTGCATGAAAAATAATTTGCGGTTTATAATTTGTAATGATTTGTTCTAAACGTTTGTAATTGGTAATATCACAAATAACATATACGATACTGCAATTATTGTTATTTAATTTAAAAAACAAATCCATTTTCACATCAAATAAAGCACTCTCTGCCTGGTCTAATAAAATAAGCTGACCTGGTTGAAACTTTAAGATTTGTTTCACCATTTCACTGCCAATTGAGCCGGCAGCTCCGGAAATTAGAATGGTTTTTCCCGAAAAATTATTTTTTAATTTTTCATTTTCAAGCAAAATAGGCTCCCTGCCTAAAAGGTCTTCAATGTTAATATTTTTAATTTGTTGTAAACTCAATTGACCGTTAATCCAATCGGTAACAGGAGGCACAGACTTAACGCTGATCTGATTTTCAAGGCAATAAGCAACCACTTCATTTTTACGGTTTATTTCTATATCGTTAATGCCAATTATCAATTCTTCAATGGCGTATTTACTTAAAAGGGTGCTTAATTTTTTTGAAGAATAAATTTTTATCCCTTCAATTGTCTTATTGATTTTAGACGCATTGTCATCTAAAAATGCAATAACAGAATAATTGGTATTTGTATCATTTTTTAACGCCTGTAAAACACTTAACCCTCTTCTTCCTGCACCATAAATAACAACAGGAATAGGGGTTATTTTATGCCTGTTCGCCTGATAAAAAAATACTTTTATACCATATCGGCTGAAAATTAAAAGCGAAATACTTAATGCAGCATGAATAATGGCAATAGCAATCGGTAATATTCCAGGTGTAAAATAATATGTTTTACTTAATCCGGAAATAATTATTACTAAAAGTGTGGCAGCTAATCCTGCTTTTATTAAACGCAGCGCATCTGCAATGCCGGAGTGACGAATTATTCCATCGAATGATTTAAAGGCAATAAAACTAATTCCAAAAAGTGCCGTTGTTAAAAAGGTATCACCCAGGTAATCTTTAAATGAAATTGCAGCTACATTAAAATTATATCGCAAAATATAGGCGACTCCATAGGTGAATATGGTAATGATAATATCAAAACCAAACACTACCCATTTGGATAAAATGCGTGTACCGAATTCACGGTTTATATAATTGTTCCACCTTTCGGTCATAAACTTTGGTTCAACTGACAGTTGTTCAAGGGGACAGAGTAATGGCTGTTGGTGCTCAGGTTATTGGTTCACGGCCAATAACATGGGCTTTCAATATGCAAATGTAGAATAAAAAAATGAGTGGAGAGATGCTGCCTTTTATTAGGCAGTTGCTGTTTCCAGTAAAGTGCAGATTTGATCTAACTGAGATTCTGTTAGTGCAGAGCCCGACGGTAAGCAAAGGCCCTTATTAAATAGGGTTTCACTAATACCTGTTATAAAAGCAGGATATGATTTAAAGACAGGCTGCAGATGCAATGGTTTCCATAGCGGACGACTTTCAATATTATGCTTTTCGAGTTCTTGCCTGAAATATTCAGGTGAATGCGTAATTTCTTTATTATTAATTTGTAAAGTAGTTAGCCAGCGATTTGAAAAATAATGCGCAGGTTCATTTAAAAATTCAAAATGACCGGAACCACCTAACCTGTTTTGGTAGTACGAAAAAATATTTCTTCGTGCGGTGATACGTTGTGGCAACACTTCCATCTGGCCCCTGCCAATTGCGGCACAAATATTACTCAGCCTGTAATTATAGCCAATTTGCGAATGCTGGTAATGTGGTGCTGCATCTCTTGCTTGTGTAGCCAAAAATCTTGATTTTTTTATCGCTTCATCATTGTTTGAAATAAGTGCTCCACCACCGGATGTTGTAATTATTTTATTTCCATTAAACGACAAAATTCCGTAGCTGCCCAAAGTGCCTGTTAATTTATTATTAATTTTTGAGCCTAACGATTCTGCAGCATCTTCAATTACCGGTATTCCATGTGCGTTTGCAATTTGTAACAGTTCATCCATTTTTGCAGGCATACCATATAAATGAACAATAATTATTGCTTTTGGTTTTTTATTTTGACGCAAACAAAATTGAATGGCTTCTTCCAACTGCTCCGGGTCCATATTCCATGTTTCCGGTTCGCTGTCTACAAAAACAGGTATTGCCTTTTGATAAATTATTGGATTTGCTGATGCTGAAAAGGTGAACGAGGGACAAATTACATAATCATTCTGTTGAACATTTAATAAAATTAACGCAAGATGTAAAGCTGCCGTGCCTGATGATAATGCCGCACACGATGTAATAGGTAAATAATTTTGAATTGCTGTTTCAAATGCATCTACATGCGGGCCAAGCGGAGCAATCCAATTGGTATCAAAGGCATTTTGGATATACTCCATTTCTTTAGCCCCCATATGGGGAGGAGATAAATATATTCTTTGATTTTCCATCTGCTGTTTTTTGTATGCTTAAATATTTTTATGATTACGCCGCACAATATCAAGATCTGCTAATTGTGAACGAGGGTCAGAAACTACACCACTTCGCCGCAAAACATATTTAACGGTTTTAATTACAATTTGTACATCTGTTTTTAAACGGATGTTTTTTACATAGGTAATATCGTATTGTAAGCGTGTATCCCAGTCAATAGTGTTTCTCCCGTTTACCTGTGCAAGTCCGGTAATTCCGGGTTTTACTAAATGCCGTTGATGCTCAGTTGTTGTATAATATGGCAGGTATTTAATTAATAATGGCCTCGGACCAATCCAACTCATTTGCCCGAATAAAATATTAAATAGTTGAGGTAATTCATCCAGTGACGTGCTGCGTAAAAATGTGCCAGCTTTGGTAATACGATGTTTATCACTTGCATAATTATTTTCTTTTTCAGGCAACATCGTAATAAATTTATATATGGTAAAAATGCGCTCGTTTTTGCCAACTCGTTTTTGCACGAAAATAATATGACCCTTAAAATTGATAAAACAAAATAGACTAATAACCAGCATTAATGGAGAAAGTATAATAACTGCCATTAATGCAAATACAAAATCCAATAGCGGCTTTATGATATTACGATACATTTCTACTTGTAGTATAATCTGGTGTAATTTGTTTTTTGCCAAGATGTAATTTAATAGCCTGAAGGTAATTTAAAGCCAAAACATTTCTGTCAAAATGTACTTTTGCATAACGATAGCCATTTTCGCCCTGACTAATTATTAATTCCTTGTTCAACAAATATTTTTCAATTACCTGAGCCAGATGGTGTGGGTTTTCCGGTTCAACAAAAGTGCCGGCATTTGCAGTTTCAACCAGTGCTCGGGAAACTCCGTCAATGGCTAATACTACCGGTTTTTTGCAAGCCATATAATCAAATGTTTTATTGGAATATACTGTTTTAAAAGTTTCCGCTTTTTTTAACACTGATAATCCCAAATCACAAGCCAGTATATATTTTAATGCAGCTTCTTTAGTTACAGAATCTATAAAAATTACATTTGTTAAACCCTTTTGTTTAGCTTTTGCAATTAGCTCCTGTTTTTGCATGCCATCACCAATTAACAAAAACACAACATCCCGGTGCTTTAATAAATCAGCCGCTTCGAGCACTTGTGTTAAATGATTAGCCACGCCATGTGCACCTACATAACAAAGTGCAAGAGTTTGTTCATTTATACCAATTGATTTTCGATATGCCTTTATGTCGAAATTTGCTAATAAATTATCGCTGATATCAAAATCAGCAGCATTTGGGAAATAGATAATTTTTGATTCAGGTATGCCTTTTTTATCAATTAATGTATCACGCATAGCCGGTGTTAGCACATTAATTAAGGTAGATTTTTTGTATAAAGATTTTTCAAGCCGATAGGCCATTTTAATGGCTGATTTATTTTTAAGCACCCCCGTATCAATAGCCGACTCCGGCCAAAGGTCTCTGATTTCAAAAATAAATGGTATACGCTTAAATAAACTTAATACCCGTGCTATAATACCCACTGTTAAAGGTGGTGAGCTCACAATAATACAATCATATTTTTCACGTGCTTTAATTAACCCGCCATAAATACCGGAAAAAACAAATGCAAAATAAGCATTGAGGCGACCTCTGAAATGATTATTATATGATTTTGAAACATGTGTTCGAATCACCTTAATGCCAGGCGCAAATTGTTCAACATGTACATATTTATTATCATACTTAGGATTGCGAATACCTTTTGTGTAATGGGTCATTCCTGCAATTACTGTTACCGTATTGCCTTCTGCAACCCAAATTTTACTCATAGCATTCCATCTCAAACCACCCGGGTCATCGGTCTCCTGAAAATATTGATGAATGAGTAATATGTGCATGCTGTTAAAGGGCTCTGATATGTGTGGTTATTTTATTTGTATGTGTACTAAAAATGTATTGTTCACATTTTATTTTTTCTGCGTAGCTGCCTGAATAAAACCCTGTTTCAATTTGACGCTCAATATTAATTCCTTGTTCATCAACAGCACTAATTACAAAGTTGGTGTCAAAACTAATATCTGGGTGCCATATTTGTTGAACTGGCTTTTTTTCAGAGTTATCAATTATATCTATTATTGTCCAATCCGGCCGGCCTTTTATTTTAGTAACCGTTCTTTCATGTGTAATCCATTTTCCGGATTGCCGGAATGCTTTTATTTTCCCGTTAAACGTATAACTGTTTTCATCCTCAGTTGTGGTAGCATGAATTACTTTGGACCAGAAATACCAAATAAATCTGGGGCCTTTTAACATCTGATCCAATTGATTATATGTTACGGTATTGTGCGACTGTGTTCCAAAAAAATATAGGATATCCGATTTATCTGTGTTATATCTAAAGCTGCCACCATCTCTCATTATATTAATATCACCATTCCAAATATCAATATGTAACTGGTCGGCTTGGGATGGTCTGTTTTTAAATGCACAACAGGTAATATAGGTAAATTGTTCTTTTTCTCTAAAAGTATAATACCCGCTGTCGCTATAATTGCGAACCCCTTTTAATGGTGCATAATTTGTCTGAAACCCGGAAGTTTGATTTTGAAACCATAAAGTGTCTTCAAAAACAGTATTTTCTAAATACTCAATTCCTAAACTATTTGCCAGGCACTGTAACTGAGGTCTGAAGTCATTAAACAGATTATCATTTAACGGAAAAAATAAGGAACCATCGTTAGCTCCGTAGTTGGGTAATTTTCCCGTTTTTTCATTCGTGCATTGAATTAAAAATTGTAAGGATGATGTTAATCTTGTAATTAATTTTTCACTAAGCGATATCGAATTTAATTTTGCTATTTTCAAAATCCATGTGTACACCTGTATTATTACCCGATGGTAATTCATAGAATATTGCAAATAGGTGCCATCGTTGAAAATTTGGTAAACGCCTTCACGCTCTAAAATCGATAAGGCATATTTTTGCCAGTGTTGCGCTTCCTTCAACTGCGGAAATAAAACACTGTAAACAAATAATGCCGCAGCTTCTGTTATCACGTGGTTATTGCGAACGAACTTTTCTGCATAATGGAAATTACAATAAATAAGTTGTAATTGTTCGTAAACTGAACACATTATTTTTTGCCAAACGGCTTCATCAAATTGTTCATCTTGTTGATAGAAGTGTAAAGCAAATAGCCAATTTAAAACACGAATGGCTATTTCCTGGCCCGAAATATAATGTGGGCCGAAATTGATTGGATTAGCATCAATAAACGAGGTAATTTCACTAATTACAAATGAAGTTGAATTACTTGAATAATGATGGTCATACCGAATAATGTCAAAGAGGTAACAAAAACGAGCTCTTTCCCAAATGTTTTTAATGTCTTCACCTTCAGAGAAATCGTCGAAATCAAGATAATGTTTATCTGCCGTATATTTTTTGCCTGTAAAAGGATCGGTATGCCAATCGCGAATGTTTGGAATTGGCAAATATTGTGTGTTGAAAAATGGATAAGCGCCACCAAATATTTTGTTGGCTTTGGTTTCTAAAACAGGGTTTTGTTTTTTGGGGATAACTATTTGTTCTTGTGGTGGGATAAAAAATTTACAAGTACTATTTTCCCACTCAGATTTTGATACCGGAAATATTTTAACAGGTTCAACACTGTGTTTGTTTCTATAAATAACTGATTTACTCCAAATAGAATAAACACCTCTGTTTAATAGATACCTGAAACCGGCTTGCTGAAAATATGAAATATATTTATTTATGGCCAATTAATTCTGTCTGCTATCGTTAGTATAAAATTGCTCCATCCAGCTTTGAATCGCCATCATTGTTAATATGGTATAGGAGCCATCCACTCGACCCTTTTTATTATCAGCAATTAATTGCTGCACTGCAGGGTAATTAAATATTTGGAATTTGTTTAACGCTGATTCCGACAAACGCTCTTCCAACATTTCCGCTAAATCATGATTTATCCATTTACGCACAGGAGCGCCGAAGCCTGTTTTGGAACGGTTTACGATATTTGATGGTAGATGTTTGCCTGCTATTTTTCTTAATACATGTTTTGTTTCTAAATTCCTGAGTTTAAGATTCGGAGGAAGTTTAGTGCTCATTTTTACCAAATCCAAGTCTAAAAAGGGAACACGCACTTCTACACCGGCTGCCATTCCCATTTTGTCCGTATAATTTAAATTATGGTCAACTAAAAAAGATTTTAAATCCAAATACAACATTTTATTTAATAAACTTTCCTCATCCGGTATCTGTTCCAGTGCGAGATATAAATATTCTTCCGGGTTGTAATTAATAACCTGTGACTGGATATCAGGATGGAACAATTGTAAATTATCACAAATCGGAAACCATTCAAAATAACCAATCAAACGCGATATTGAACTATCCTTATTTCTTTTAATGAATTTATTTAATCTTCGAATGGTAGGTTTATTTACATCTTTTAACTGTAAATATTTTGTAGCACCATGAAAAATGAACGATGGAACATTTTTAATTAGATTATCCATTTTAATCGCCTGGTGGCGGCGGTACCCCGAAAATACATCATCGCCACCTGCTCCACTAATTAAAACTTTTATTCCCATGTTTCTGGCAGCCTCACAAACTTTGTAAACATATAATGGCGCAAAATCTGCTTGCGGCTCATCAAGATGCCAGATCATTTTGTCAAATTCCTGAACAATACTAATACTGCCATCTACATGGTGTAATTGAACACCTAACTTTTCCGCTGCTTGTTTGGCGTAATAAAAGTCAGCTTTAAATCCTTCACTTTCTTCGTCATTGCCGCTCTGTATGGTAAAACAATTAATGGTAGTATTTGGTGCGCTGCGTTTTGCTTCGGCAACTAACACGGATGAATCGATACCGCCTGATAAGAAAAATCCTACCGGTACATCACTTAATAACTGCGACTGAACTGCATTTTGAATTTTATTTTCTACAGTATCAATCCACATTTCATCTGTATAAAATTCTCGTGAACCATCAAATGGTATTTCGAAAAACTTCTTTTTTACATAAGTGGAACTATCTTGTGTATTAATAGTAAAACATTCTCCCGGTAATAATTTGCTCACATACAAAAATGGTGTCACTTCACCCGGCGACCATAAGAAATTCATATAATTTACCAGTGCCCGATAATTTATCGTTTTATCGAACCCATCCAGATATATTAATGATTTTAATTCTGAACCAAAGGCAAAAGCGGCCCCTTTTTTATAAATATAAAATGGTTTAACACCCATTTGGTCCCTTGCTGCAAACAAATTATGCGATACTTTATCATAAATAGCAAAAGCAAAAATGCCATTTAACATGTTCAGTATTTTTTCACCAAACTGTATATAGCCTAATAATACGGTTTCTGTATCCGACTGACTGGCAAAAGTTACACCGTAAAGTGCTAATTTATTTCTGATGTCAAAATGATTATAAATTTCACCGTTAAAAATAATAACATACCGACCGCTTGAATCATACATTGGTTGGTCGCCATGTGCACTGAGGTCTTGTATTTTTAAACGATGGGTGCCTAAAATGACTGAATCATCTTCATAAATGCCACTTTTATCCGGACCGCGATGTTTAATTACATCAAATGCGGCAGCAAACGAATTTTTTGTATTACTATTTTTAATTAATCCTAAAATGCCGCACATAAAATATCAATCAATTTCGATAACCTTTTTTGTAGCAATACTTTCTTCAGCAGCAAATGTTGCCAAAGTAGTATTTTTTAATGATTCGAAGCTGGTATATGGAGACTTCCCATTTTCTAAAATATCAATTACCGCTGCAAACTGTGCGTCATGACCCTTGTCCTGACTGTGCAGCGGATTTTTAAATGTGGTTACTCCAAAAGTTTTCAGGGATTTAAAATTGTCAATTACAATTACCTTATTGCCGACAAAGATTTCAATTTTTTCTTTGGGATATTGCTTGCTGCCATTGGCCAGGTAATTTATAGTTCCATGGCTGCCATTTTTATATGTTAAATGAATTATTGTATTTTCAAGATGATTAGAAACAGGTGCATCAGTTGCATAAACAGTATTAATTAAACTACCGGTAAAATAACTCATCAGATCAAAGAAATGACAAGCTTCACCTATTAGTCGGCCACCTCCGGTTTTTTTATTATATAACCAATGGTCATCTGGTAATTTACCTGCATTAATTGTAATTATAATATTCGCCAACATGTTATCTCCAACCAATGATTTTGCCTTAACTGCAAGGGGTGCATGACGCCTGTTAAATCCGGCAAATAAGGCCGTTTCTGTTGTATAGTGAGCTGTTATTTGCTCAAGCTGTTCTAAATTTAATGCTAAAGGTTTTTCTACAAATACATGCTTACCGGCAGCTAAAAACTGTGCTGTTAGTTCGGCATGTGTATCGTGGCGTGTTGCTATTATTACAAAATTAACATCTGGGTCGTTTAAAATAATTTGATTATCTGTAATAGCCTGATGAATGCTGTGTTTTTTTGCAATATCGGTAACATCTAAACCATCATTGCCGCTAATGTATTTAATATAAACACCGGTTTTCGATAAAGCAGGCAATAAGGTTATTTTACTAAAATTACCTGCTCCAATAATTGCTGCAATCGTTTTGCCTTTTGATTTTATATTTTGTGTAACCGTAATACGTTGTGTCGGGTGATTTGAGCCGGAATATGTTATTATCGCAGCAATCGTATGCGCATCTGATATTTTATCGTAAAGTGTTATTACATTTTCAAATGCTGTTTTTTGCGTAATTAATGGCGTTACTGCAATTTGTTTTGTTGCAAGCGCCTTTAGTACAGTCTCGAAATTCCGTTTAGCGGTCCATTTAACATAGGCCTCCGGATAATCTATGCCCTGCTGTTCATATTGCTCATCATAACGTCCCGGTCCGTATGAGCACGAAACCTGAAATAGTATTTCTTTTTTATAAAACTCGCTACGCTCAAGGTTTAGGTCAATAACTCCAATTAAAATTATGTGCCCGCGTTTTTTGGTAGCCCTTGCAGCAATATTAATCAGGTTATCGTTTTTTGCGGATGCTGCTATAAAAATCACATCGAATCCAAGCCCATTGTTTTGACTTTCACTTATGCTTTCAATAGATGTAGTATTGGTATTATAAGCTTCAATTTGTAATGATTTTGCGATTTGTATTTTTTCAGGTGCAATATCAAAAGCTACAACATGACAGCCCGATGCTTTTAGTAGCTGACAGGTGATTAATCCGATTAACCCTAAACCAATTACAGCAACAGTATCGCCTATTTGAGGTTTTGCTAATCTGATTGCTTCCAACGCAATGGAGCCTACAACTGTAAATGCAGCTTCCTCATCTGAAACATTTTCAGGAATTAATGCAACAAGATTTTTTGGCACACAAACAAACTCAGCATGAGTGCCATTACTTGCCACGCGATCACCAATTTTAAATTCTTTTATATCATCTGCTATTGCAACTACTTCACCTACATTACAATAACCAAGTGGCAGCGGTTCATCCAATCGCCGGAAAACTGCATCCAGAGTTGGTAATAAACCATCTGTTTTAATTTTATCTAGAACCTGCGCAACACGGTCGGGATTTTGTCGCGCTTTCGTTATTAAATTTGCTTTACTGAATTCAACCAACATTTTTTCCGTGCCCGTAGATACCAAACTTGTGGTAGTGCGAATTAACACATGTCCGGGTTTTAGCGCCGGAGAAGGTACATCTTCCAAAATTGTTTTACCGGATTGGAGATGTTGAATCAGTTGTTTCATTTAGGTTGTAATTTTTTAATGGCATTTGCATTTTTAAGAAGCCATTTTGTAATTCTTTCTGCAGCTTTGCCGTCACCATACGGATTTGTTTTTTTCGACATTTTCGAATAAACACTTTTTGAAGAAAGCAATAAGTTGATTTGTTGCACAATTTTATTGATATCTGTCCCTACCAATTTAACCGTGCCCGATTTTATTGCTTCCGGACGTTCAGTTACATCACGCATTACTAAAACAGGTTTACCTAAAGATGGTCCCTCTTCCTGTATGCCTCCTGAATCGGTTAATATAAGATAAGCTTCTTTCATTAAATAAATAAAATCAGGGTAGGAGAGTGGGTCAGTTAAAATGATATTTGGTGTGGCACCAAGTTCTGTTTCAATTGGCGTTTTTATATTGGGGTTTAGATGTACAGGATATATAATTATTGCATTAGGATTTGTTTTAGCAACTTTTAATAAAGCCTTACAAATATTTGCAAAACCTTTTCCAAAATTTTCTCGGCGATGACCCGTAACTAAAATAATTTTTTTACCGGAGCCAACAGCCAGTTTTAATCCTAAATCATTTACCTGATTAGAAAATCCAGTCACCTTTTTAGCAGTGTGCAATAAGCTGTCAATTACGGTATTTCCCGTTTTTACAATTTTTGTTTTTGCAACGCCCGACTTCACGAGGTTAGTTGTGTTAAGCGTTGTTGGCGCAAAATGAACAGAAGCAATTTGTGAGGTTAACACCCGATTTGCCTCCTCAGGAAAAGGAAAATTTAAATTCCATGTGCGCATACCTGCTTCAACATGTCCCACTGGAATCCTTCGATAAAATGCGGCAAGGGCAGCGGCAAAAGAAGTATTGGTATCACCATGCACCAATACAATGTCCGGATTGGCTTGAGTGAAAACAACATCTAAACCGGATATGATTTTAGCAGTAATAGCATTTAGTGATTGATCGTGCTGCATGATGTTTAAGTCAAAATCAGGGACTATATCAAAAAAGGATAATACCTGATCCAACATACTGCGATGTTGTGCAGTAACACATACTAAACAATTACTGTTTTTCTGTTTTTTTAGATTTAAAACTACCGGTGCCATTTTAATTGCTTCCGGCCTTGTTCCAATTATTACTAAAGTAGTTAACATTATAAGGGTTTTATCGAACCAATTACGATTTTCTTTTTTGTCAGCATTTCCTGATTGGCCTTCAAACGTTTTTGATCATAATAAGGCGGAATATTAAACAATAACATAAAAATAAACCATGGGTAAAACAAAAACTGACCACCGGTTAAATTACTTTCAAAAAAGGGAATAATTGCAAATGGTGTTATTAATAGAAAGTATTTAGAATAGTATTTCGCATAATAATAGAACGGTCGAATGATCATAAAATTTATAAACATTAAAAATAATGCAATACCACCGCCGAATAATACTTCCAGATAGGAATTATGATAGTCACCTAATCCTTCACCATGAATTATTCTTTCGTAATTAAACATACCCGCTCCGGTTACCCATAAATATTTATCTTCATTAAATTCACTAATGGCGAGTTTTGCTGTATTAAACCGGGCTTCCCCAGTTTCTAACTGTGTTTCAGTATCATTTAAACGTGTTTGCAACGAAGAGTCCGGTAAGTTATAAAACCATATGATACCTGCAATCGGTAAAATGGCCAGTAATATTTTGAAATCGGTTCGTATTGTTTTTAAACGGAGCGCAAAAATTACCATGGCTAAAGCTATTGCCAGCCATGATGCCCGGTTCCCACTTATTAATACAAGATATAATGCTACTACATTGGTAAACAATAAAAATATTTTATATGTTTTTCCGGGTTTTGTACTTAGCCATACATCCAGACTGGTTATCATGAATACAGCACATGACCAGCCATATTGATTGGATACTAAAAACTGACCTTCGGTTGATCCCTGCCCGTAAATGGTAGTTTGTGAAAATCCGGCCCCGCTTAGCAAGAATAAAAAGACCGGCATTGCGTAAATAATATTGAATGACCTTGCAAACGCCTTCAGCAAGGCAAATGCATTGTATTTATTTGTTAAATTATGAATGGATACATACAAATATAAAAAAGGTAATAAAAAAGTCATCGAACGCGAAATGGCAAAATAAACGTTCTCAGCAAAAAAAGTCATGAGTAATACCCAAAATGAAAATACCATCATATAAAGAAACGTTGGGCTGGGAATTGGATTTTTACCCAATTTGGCATTTCTGAATAAAGAAAAAATAGAAAGCACTAAAACAAAACTTTTTACAATTTTCATTATACCTACCGATTGCAATTCTGTATAAACGGCTAAGGCATAACCGAAAATCACCAGAAAAGCATTAATATTCAGTAATATGAAATCCATATCTCTGAATATTTTTTTATTTTCGGATAATTGCTTACTCAAACCTTATGATTTTGGTTACAAAATTGCTAAATAACGCCTGCAGGTTAAATTGTTTAACATATGTAAGGGCAGCTAAACGTTTTTCGGCTGCTAAATTAGTAAAAGTAAGGGCTTCATGAATTGCCCCTGCTAAGTCTGTAATATTTCCCGGCTCCACCATCCATCCATTTTTACCATTGTCCATAACTTCAGGAATGCCACCGGTGTTAGAAGTAACAATTGAACAACCTAAAGCCATGGCTTCTAAATTTGCTACACCCAAAGCTTCTTTAAAAGAAGGGACACAGAAAATATCTGCCGATTTCATCAGCTCATATATTTTTTCCTGCGGCACAATGCCTTCAAACTGCAAATGCACATCACTGCCCTTCAATTTTTCTAAAAGTTGATCGGCTACATAGTGCGGTGTGCCTGCAACTATGAAAGTCAACGGGCGATTCAAATTTTTAAGTGCTTCAGCAAGTATAAACAACCCACCCCGTTGATAGTCATTTTTTACAAATAAAATTACAGGTTCGGTGTTGTTTCTTGGTGATAAAAATGGCGCTATTTCAATTGCTTTGTATAAATAATTTATTTTTCGTGGTGCAATAGCATATTTGACTTTTAAATAATTATAGAGATAGTTTGAGTTTGCTACTATTTTTCTACAGGTTTTTGAGGCAAGCCATTCAGTAATAAAAAACACATGCGCTTTATTCCACTTAAATTTTAAAAAACCGGCCTTAAAATTGGCAGATGCATTATTATCGTCATTTATAAAGCCAATCGTGTTTTTGAACCATATGCCACTCCATAAACCAATAATGGCATTGTTGTAAATAAGAATATCAAACGGGTAACCATTTTTCCGAATATGCATTGCTGTGGAGTGATATTGAAACATCCGTAAAAACATACCGGCAGGTTTTAATACTGAGGGGATATTTAAATTTTGTTTGTAAACTTTTCCTGCAATAGGTTTTTGTACATCTTCAGTTAATACCCGAACTTCGTAATCAGGATATACATCCTGTAATCGCAATAACAAATGAGCAAATTTTGCCGGGCCATTCGATACCACCTCAAAAGCATTTGTGCAAAATAATATTTTCATTTTGCGTGCGCGGTTATTAAAATGTCCTCGATTTTTTCCCAGGTATATGTTTCAATCAAATCTGGAGAAAATGAAAATGTATTCTTTTTAGCACTAAGTTCGGCAAGTAATTCGATGGGATTGAATGTATTGTAATTATCGATAACTACACCGATTTTATTTTCTTTTACAAAAGTTGATATTTTTATTTCTGCATTTGCAATTACCGGTGTGTGTGTTTGAATGGCATCATATATTTTGTTTGGACTTGCATTAATATTGTTCTCGTTGTTGGAGGCGTAAACACATAAAATGTAATCAGCCTCAGTTGCTGCAATACTTAAAGCCTGTTCTTGAGTCATAATTCCTCTGTAATCTACCTGAGGATGTTTAATTAATTCCCTTGATTGTTCATCGGCAAACCAGCCTGCCATAATAATTTTAACATTATTATCAACGGCTAATAACTGGTTTACTAAATCTGTTCCCCTGTTTTTACCCAACCATCCATTGTAAAGCAGTGTGAGTGAAGATGATGCGGAGTTAACCCTGATTGGACCGGTGTAATGATATGGGAAATTTTCAAGGACCCGTATTTTATCTTGGGTAAAATCGGGCATCAACGTTTTTCGGTTATTGTCTGTAACTAGAATTACATCTACCGGCGCATATATTATTTTTTTTATCAGTAACCATTTATTCCTGCTTTTATTTTTCATGAGGAATATTGAGTCGAAAATATCCAACACAACATGTTTTCCAAACATGAAGGGATAAAAAAAGATCATCAATTGTTCATTGATAACATGTATGCTGTCATAACCCTTAAAAGCTAATTTAGTTACCAGCCATAACTGCTTTAAAATTGTAAGTGGCCTGTTTCGCTTACCGGATATAAGATAAAAATATTTACAGTAATTCCGGGCATAACTTTCCTTATTGGATAATCCAACTCCTATAAAAGTTACCTCATATTGCTGCGACAAGGTTTTAAGTTCCTTGTTGATACGCATATCAGAACCATCATTGGAGCTGATAAATAATACGCGGCGTTTAGCTGATTTATTCAATGTTAATTAACCTGCTTTACCTGAGTTTTCGGAGCAAACAATTTATAATGGATAAGAATATTATACAAACCTGCTACTAATAATACATAAGCGCCAAATAAATAGGCCTGTATTGGTGGGTAGTATAAACAAAACGAGCCCGCATACAAAGCAATACTTATTAATATGAGATATTGTTTTGAGGTTATTAATAAAATAAAGAAAATAAAACCTGTAAAAGCCAGTAGCATATTTAACCACACAATATTTAAAGTAACATACCCCGGCGAAAAACTTTGGAAGCTGTTGAGTATGGCATTTCTAATAAAAAGCCATGGGTTTTCATTGGCAATTTCAACTACGGCATCCTTCGTGATTGTTTGATAGGCATTAATAACTTCAGGGTCATAATAATTATACCCAATGCGCGCCTCTAATTCTACTCCTGTTACTTTTTCATAAAGGGCATAACCTTCTTCATCAGAAAGTGTTTTTACGTGTTGGTTCGGGTAAGCAGCAATGCCAACATAAATGGTATGCCAGATGTTCTTTTCTGTTGGTTTGTTAATGGTGATAAAACCTATTGCAAATAAAGTAGTAAGGGCAACAGCATGTTTAATAGGAATATATTTAAATAACAAACCCAAAGTCAGCAAGCTGATGAATAGAATGGTAATTCTGGAAAGCGTAGCAAAAATTAATATTATCCCTAGAAGGTATACGAGTTTTACATTTTTAACGGACGCATTCAGCAGGTAAACTATTAAAAAACCGGGTATGCATTGCCAGAAATAGTAGTAATCTAATACAACGAACTTAATAATTATTGGATTAATAACATATAATAAAATAAATAGTATCCGAAATTGTTTTGTCTTTATCGTGTTCAATAATAAAAAACATAATAGTAAATGTGTGATAACTTGTAATAATATCAGTGCATTAATATCTCCGGCAAATGGAAAAACAAAAGTTGCAAACCGAATAATATAAGCAAACCCTACAGGGTTGTGATTGTAATGTTCAAGATTTGAAGATTTATTGAAATGATATTTATATTGATCGAAGATTGGAAGCGTTTTAAATTTAATGACTTCTTCTTCATCAATCATAAAATCACCACCGGCACGCAAATTGGCTGCAGCTGAAAAATAAGGGCCGGTCCAGTTGTTGTTTTCTAACGTGGATGCAGTATACCTTACAATAAAGTATCCCTCAATTGCTACCAATAATATTAATAAACAATAATGCCAGATTCTCATTTCAACAAACTTTCATAGTCTAATAATTCCCTTAATCCAATTTCTATATCATACATGCACTTGAACCCTCCGGTTGCAGCCAGTTTATTTGTGGCGCCTTTTTGAAATAATTTGTCCTGAGCTCTATATTTAAGCGGATTTGTATTAATGATTATGTTTCGGTTAGTGATTGTTCCAATGAATTCTATTATATCTTTCATAGCATAATCAACGCCGGAACATAAATTAATTGTTTCTATAGTATTGCCCTTGGTTCTATTGCTTATTGCAATAATTCCTGCAGCAGCATCTTTTACATAAATAAAATCGCGACGTGGTTCAATATTACCTAAGTCTAAAATATCGCCCTGTTTTAGCTGATTTATTATTTCCGGAATAATATGTGGATTAGTCTCCCTGGGTCCATAAACATTAAACAAACGAATCACATGATAGCGGGTAACAGGATTGCGTATCGCATATAATTTGCATAAATTTTCAACTGCCAGTTTCGAGTGGCTGTAAGCATCAAATATTTTTATTTCAGATGTATCTTCTTCTAACCCTAAATCACTATCCGCATAAATTGAACCACTAGATAAAACAGTGCAATTTGAGATGTTATTAATGCTGCAACTTTCTAAAACATGTATCGTACCTGTTACATTTACCGACTGTGTCTTTAATGGAAATTGATTGCATTGCGGTATAAAATGCATAGCAGCCAAATGTATAACAGAATCCGGCATTTCTTTACTGATGCAGTTCTGCACTTCGTCAAAAACTGTAATATCTGATTTGTATAATTTAATTTTATCAAGGATGTCCCCAATGTCAGGAGCCATTCCTGTGCAATTGTCTAACACTACAACTTCATTATCCGCAGCTAGTAATTGTCTGACAAGTTCATTGCCCACAAAACCTAATCCACCTGTTACAAGGTATTTCATAAAATAAGATGTTGATAATACTGTAATAATAATTTCCCTACAGTTTCAGGACTGTTATCTTTCACTGTTGAATCAACAGTCAGGTTATTGTGTTTATGTAGAAGTGCATTTTGCATACTATTTAATAAACTCGATATATTTCCCGATTCAAATGGGTAATAGGGCAAATTTTCACAACTTTCAGCAATTACAGGATGATTATTTGCAATCACAGGAATATTAAAATCTTTAGCCATAACCAGTGAACCCGGATTAAGGGGAACATCTAAATAATTCAATATTAAACAATCTGCAGCATTCATAAACTGTTGTATCTCATTATTGGGAATAAAACTATTGTTTAATATTATACTACCATCTAATAATTCACCTGCCTCTAATTGTAATTTATTGAAATAGTCAGACGATATACTTTTACCGGCAATAATTAATTTGCAGTTTTGATTTTGTAATAATTTGAAGGCTGCGATAGCTTGCTCTATTCCTTTATACGGTTGTAAGCGACCTAAAACCAAAAAAACAAATGAACCGGATACGCCCATCTTTTCTTTTGCTTCCAATTTGGTAATTTGATTCGGGTATATTGATTTGTAACTGATATGAGGAATTATGACAGTTTTTTTGTTTTGAATTTGATAATAACTTTCAAATATTTCTTTTGCTGCATCACTCATAAACACAATGCCACGGCAGCGTTTTAGTATCTTCCCAATCCATTTTAATTCTGTTGCTTGCGACATGCCAATAGGATTGTGGGCACTTATATTTTCAGCAGAATATACAGTAGGATACTTTTTAAGTATGTTTAATGTTAGCAATAAACTGATTTGTTTTACAACCCTTGTAAAAATATTTTTCCCCATATATAAATCATGAGGCCAAAATACATGAATGATGTCCGGTTGTGCAGGTTTAAGTGTAAGTAACGGAAAAAATTTTATACCAGGAACTTTTATTACTTCCACGCCATTATTTTCTAAACCCTGTATAATTAGATTCTGATATGGGTTTGCCTGGGTAAGGCCATAAGGGAAAAAAGCAACTTTTATTTTAGCTTGCATTTATTGAAATAAAGGCCTGTGCTTTTTAGTATATAATAATTTACTTTCCCTAACCCCTATTGGTTTAGCCGGCATGCCGCCAACTATTACCATCGGCTCAATCGATTTAGTTACTACAGCACCTGCGGCAACTACAGCGCCTCTGCTTATTTTAATTCCGGGCAATATGGTAACTCTGGTACTAATCCAAACAAAATCCTCAATTATAACCTCGCCACCGCTGTCTTTATGATAATCATCATGAACATCATGTTCCAATGTCCAGATATTTGTTTCCTGCGCTATATCAACGTTATTGCCAATAGTTAATTTGGCATTTCTGCCATCTAATAGCACACGTTGATTGAATACATTATTATCGCCAATAAAAATATTACGCGGATTTCTAAATGTGACACCCATTAAAAAGGAATTGTTTTTACCAATACTGCCAAATAGTGGTTTGAAAAACAACAACCTGATATGGTGCGAAGGTATGTTTGTTATGCACCTGTTAATTATATACAGGTAAAATGAATAAATGAAATAATTTATCTTTTTCATACCTGCATAGTTAAAACCGCTGCTAATGCGTCAAACGATTGAACTGTAAATCGTGCAGCGGTTTTTTTATTGAAATCTAAATATTTGTCAGATTGAATATCCTTCAATGTTGCGATTAACTGGGATTCTGATGTTATCACATTCAATGGGTTATCAGTTATCAAATACTTTTCATTTTGATACTGATGAATAAAATGATATAAACTAATTGCCGCATTGTTATAAGTTGTGATATCCAATATAAAAGAGGGTGTATTTGTAAAGCATGCTTCTAATCCCAGCGTTGTGCCAAGATGAAAAAAGCTACAGCATTATTTATGGATGTGAATTTTGAAATAATGTCTTCGTCTTTTATGGATAAATCGGTTTGTTTGTAACTGTTGTCTAAAACCACATTACTTTTCTTTAATAATGAATCATACATAGCCCAGTTACTAAAATTCGGATAAGGTCGAACATACAATTTATAATCAGGGTAAACTTGTGCTATACAATCAGCAAGTTTACCAATTATAATTACTTCTTGTTCAACTAATTCCGGTATACCAATTCCACAACCAAAATAAAAGTAAGGATTTTGATTTTGGTTAGATGTTGTGCTACGAAGAAATTGCTCAATGTAACCCAATTGTGTAGAACCGAAAATGGTAATGTGCTCAGCAGGAACACCTTGTAACTCCATCACATCATTTGCAATATCTTGATTCCATACCAAATATTGCACACGTTTTGAAAATCGCACATGCTTGCACGCGTGATCCCAGCTATAAACATAAACCTGGGTTGGTATTTGCTCCCTAACTAATCGGGCAAATAGATAGTCGTCGTATATTTCAGTAAAGGCAATCATTTTATCTACCCCGCTTAAATCTGTTTTGCCTTTATAGTCTATCGTATTCAAGTAAAAATCGTATGAAATAAAATGTGGTGCTGCCTGCTGATATTTTAATAATTGCTCAGCCTTTTTCCTTTGATTAATATCTTTTAGTCCAACACCTTTGTATGCCTCCATCAGGTAATAATTTTTCACCGATTTAGGTAGGCGCTTAAACAATAAATATAATCGCGTATAAAAAATATTTTTTTTTGTGGTTAGATGTTCATCTATAATTCTGCATTCCATACCGGGAATCATGAACTTTTGTATTAACTGTTCATGTTCTTTTCTTATAAAAACAACCACTTTGTGATTTATGCATATGCTTTTGATTAATGCACGAACATCATTTCTGAAATCAAAAAAAGTAAGCATTAACCCAATTGTCATGTAACGATGTCGCTTGCTGGTTTGTGTTGCACCGAACTAAACTGACCAAAAATATTTTCGGTCTTAATAATTTTATAGAATATAAAACTTAACAGCCCTAAAAAGCCTACAAATAGGATTGCCTGCAACGTGAGATTATGTGCATAATTTGCTACGAGGTAATTTATCCCAAAGGCAATTGCAATTAAGCAAACTACCAACAATAGGAACCCCTTGTTGATTTTGGTGAATTTAACCGGATATTCAAATTTCTTATAAAATAAGGTATATGAAAAAATAAACTCACAAATAATTTGAACCAAAGTGCCGATGATAACTCCCTGAAAACCTAGCAGTTTTGAAAGTGTTATACTTAGTATTACATTAATAAGAACAGAAATCAACGAAAACTTTACAATAATACGTATATAATTACTGTGTAAAAGAGTTCGATAAAATGGTGTATATAACATTGAAATGCATAAACCTGCCAAACTTAAAATGCCCCATTTGATATAGATATTGTAGATGTCTGTTCCCAGCCAAAGTGTTAATACCTGATTATAAAAAATTGCAGTTAGTAATGTTATGCTTAGCATAAATAGGAATGCAGTTCTAATTACCTTTCCAGTGAAATTAAAATATGCGGTTTTGTCTTTTTCCAGATTTAAACGGGTAAGCATTGGCTGTATTACCGGGAATGAGATTGATGTGACTCCTCTCAATACAAAATAAGGTTTTGTGATAATCGTATAAATAGTAACTGAGGCAACATCTAAAACACTGGCAATTATAAAACGATCGGCTTGAACAGCCATAAAACTTATTAGCGACAATAAAAAAACCTGCATAGAATATCCAGAATACGGTGTAGAAAAAATGGACTTTCCGCTTAGCAATTTTATGGATAATCCTTTTAATAACTTTTTAATTGAAACCAGATATAAGTCACAAAGTAAAGTAAGTAAGGTGGTTAGTGTTGTAAGTGCGGCAAAAATATTTAAAGTGATGAGGTTAGTAAATTGAATACCTAAAACAATTAACAGGTTTAAACCAATAATGGCTAATTGATATTTATTGCGGATTAGAAAATGTTTATTGGCAGTTAAAATATTTTGTGGCACAGCATCAAGTGTAATCAAAAAAGAATTTATGGCAGCTAAACTGAACAATAGCAATGATGATTTTGCTGTTTCACTTGATATGTTAAATAATGTATCACTAAAAAATCCAATCGCCAACATAAAAATGGCAATTACAAAGGCAGCGTAAAAATTAAACGAGATTCCTGCACTGATGGCTTCCTGGTATTTGCCTGAATTTTGATCGGCATTATATTCTATAGTATATCTGAAAATAGATTTTGAGGAACCGAAGTCAAAAGCAGCCATTGCTGAGGATAAACCAAAACATATAATATACAACCCATATTGTTCGGCACCGTAAGCATGCAAACATACCGGAAGCGCATATATTCCTAAAAGGATACGAACAGCAAAAATGAAATAGTTGCTGCTGATATTTTCAATAAATTTTTTGGACTCGCTCATATCAAATTGCCTTCAAAGCAATTCCGTGCAACGATTATTCAGATAGAAGATAATCGTCTACAAATTCTCTTATAGCTCCTTCGCCACCATTTTTTTGTAAATGGATAATTCCTGGAATCGCTTTAACGTGTTTTGTTGAATTGGCAGGACAAGCAGCAATGCCTACAGCCATCAACAAGTCAATACAATTAATATCGTCACCAATATAGGCGACATCTTTAATAGAAATATTTTCTTTTACACATATTTCTAAAGCGGCTGCTAGTTTACCTTTAAAGCCCGCCCCCTGATATACATAATCAACTTTTAATTTTGCAGCCCTGCGTTCAACTATTTTTGTATGCTCAGTGGTTATAATTCCTGTTTTAATGTTGGCCTCCCTTAATAAATTAAAAGCCATGCCATCATGGGTATTGAATTTTTTAAATTCATCGCCATTTTCAGTATAATACATTCCGGCGTCAGTCATTACACCGTCAACATCAGTCAAAAATAATTTTATTTTATGCATAAAAATTATTGTGGATAGGGAGCATTAAATAAATTGTAGTAATAATTTATGGTTGCACATTCATCAGTATTGGTGATATTCTCCCAATATTTAATGTAACGTTTTGAATTGCGTTTGTAACTATGTCGTGTTATTGGACGTTGATCGTTTGATGTAATTGATTCAAGGTGCGATTGAGTGACATAATTTTTAGAAAATTGCAATTCTTGAGAAAGTGCAGCCACTTCTTGTGGTGGATTACTCATCAATGTTTCAAAATGAACAATTTTGTAATTCTTACGATTTGCAGATTGCACATTTAAAAAGTAATGCAGCAAAGCAGTTTGCAGTGCCATCCTTTCTAAAGGCGACATCTGTGCAATTTTGTTTATAGTGATATTGTCGCGATGAATATCATATCGTTTAAAATAAGGATGGGTATAAATGATATTAAGTCGCTGAATAGGGTCCCATTTTAATTTATTTAAACTGGTAACTATACTCAATGGATTTCGCATCAGGATAATTCCCAAATGATCCCCGAGCAACGGTGCTGCATCTTCCAGGCAAAACGACAAACCCGGATCCTTAATGATTATTCTGCGTTTTCTTAATGGTAACGATTTGTGTAACGCCAGCTTCGTAAGGTATGGATACCAACGTCCACTTTTTCTGTAATGTGACCAGTTTTTAACCGCTACTATTTCTTTATATATTGAACTGATTTGTGCTGAATTAAAAGGCTGATTGCTGTTTATTTTTGCAAGTTCAGAATTCCAAAGTATTGTATTTCTTAAAAACGGTTCGTGATATAAAAATACTTTGTTGGAATTGAATATTTCTTCAACTGTGGTAGTTGCAGATCGTGGTGCTCCCGTAATAATAACCGGTAAACCATTTTCTACCGGGCTGACAGACTTAAATGCATAATCGATTAAATCATCCAATACACACGTTAAGCGTTGTGGTATTTTGTCTATTCTTACCATGCTGTCCACCCTCCGTCAACTGTCAATACACTTCCTGTCATATAACTTGAAGCATCCGATACTAAAAATGTAAATGGTCCTGTTACTTCCGATTTATCAGACATTCTACCCATCGGACTTAATTCAGCAAAGTTTTTAAGAAATGCTTCATCATGATTATTAAATATGCCATGCGGTGCTATTGCATTGCACCGAATTTTATTTTTGGCATAAAAAGTTGCGATATATCGGGTTAAATTCGGAATTACTGATTTAGTTATAACATAATCAACTGGCTTAAATTGCTGATTGCCATCTCCAAAATCATATAAACCCTGATTAGGGGCAACTAATGAATAGGTTGAAGCTACATTTATAATATTGCCATAACCTTGTTTCAACATTTGTTTAATTGCTAATTGCGTTATCAGAACTAAACCTTTAACATTTACATCAAATGATTTTTGTAATAAGTCTAGCGGAAAGTTTTCAAACCTTGTTGAATTATTTTCCGCATTCGCGCTTTTATCAAATTTTGCATCAATGGCTGCATTATTTATCAGCACATCAATACGTTTAAATTTTTTAATAGCATTTTGTATACAGGCGTTGCACGACTTCTCCTTTGTAATATCAGTTATGCAAACCAACGTGTTTTTAGAATAGCCTAATGCTTTTAATTCTGCTTCAGCTTTTAAGGCTAACCGTTTATTGCTATCTGCCAACACAACTTTAGCACCTTGCATAGCAAAACTTTTAACCAATGTCATGCCAATCAATCCAAAAGCACCGGTTAACAAAATCACTTTGTTTTCAATTGTAACAATTTCATTCATTTTGGCACAAATTAATAATTACCGCTGACTCTTCAATTTGTTGCAGCGAAATGGCTGTCACATTATCGTTGTTTATTTCACTAATAAAATGGGATAATTCCGTTTTAAATAAATCATTTCTGTCAAAATCAGCAATTGTTTCTACCTGCTTGATTCCTTTGTGGTGTATGGTTATTGTTGCAGAGAAGTATTCTGCCTCCACCGTTGCATCTTCAAAAATAAAAATGTATTTGCGTTGGGGTATTTGCTCCAGGTAGTTCAAATGTACCTGCGCTGTGATGTCATTTTGATATGAAATTTGAAAGTCGGCAACACTTTCTACATCAATATTTAAATTACTGCTATAACCGAATTTTTTTGCAACTGTTTTAATCTTACTGTCTGCCAACCAGTTAACTAAATCCAGGTCATGACTCAATGTTAAAGCAACACCACCACCCATATTTTTATTGGCAGCATAAGATGTTTTATAATCTTCATAAGGATGCCAATCCGGCAAATAGCTGCCCCAATGTGTTCTAATACTATGCAATTTCCCATATTGATTAGATTTTATCATCGCTTTTATCTGAATCATATGCGGATGAAAGCGCATCATATAGGCAACCTGAACTAACTTGCGATACTTATTTACTGCTGCATTTAATTGTTCAAGATGTTCATTTGAGTGGGAGAGGGGCTTTTCTACCAAAACATGAAATCCGGCTTCCAAACATAACAGCGTTTGCTCAAGATGTTGATTTGTTGGGGTGCAAATTATTGCGAATAAAATTTTTTCTTTAGGTATGGATGACCAATCTGTGTGTATAACAATTGCTGAATTCGTTATATTCCTAAAAGGTAAATTGCGCTGACGATAAACATGAATATTTTGATAACCCATTGCTAACAGATTGCCGATATGCCGCTCTCCAATTGAACCGGCACCAATAACTAAAACACCCTCCTTCTTATTCATCAAATTTGATACAATCGCTGTTTTGAATTAATTCTTCGGCTTTATAAAAACTTGCAACATCATCAATATCTATCGCATATTTTCTTTCAATTAAATAGGGCAATATTTTTTTTCCGCTCATACTGTGCTGCTCTGTTATTGCAGCGGTTTTTATAATATCCAAAGTTCCTGTTTGCCAGTAAACAGTTGGTAGTTTTTGCCTTGGCTGATTATATGGTTCTTCAATATGCTGCAATTTCAACAACGGTTCCATGGCATCGTTATTATTCACGTTGAGCAACCACATTTTAAATGGCGTTATGGGCGATTCAGTTATTGATCGAACGGAATCGGCATCACTGTTTAATAATTTTGTTATTGCTTCATCTATCCATCCTGAAAACCGAATTGGAGATGTTGGTCTTAACTGAACAATGATATCCGGAACATAATTTTCATTTTCTTTCATCCATTTTAACTGATGTTCAAAAACAACAAGATCTGTTGCTACATCATCAGCAAGATGCGCCGGACGCATAAAGGGAATGGCCGCTCCGTATTGTTTACCAACCGCTGCAATTTCTTCACTGTCGGTATTTAAGGTTATTCTTGTAATTAATTTACTTGCTTGTGCTGCCGCAATACTATATGCCAATAATGGATGTTGCAATAGTGGTTTGATGTTTTTACCGGGTAAACCTTTACTGCCGCCTCTTGCCGGAATTATTGCCAGAATTTCCATTAATTATCTGATTTTAATTTTTTACGCTGCACTAATTCTACCGGTAAAATTTCTGATGCTTTATATTGTAATGCTTCATGTGTATGTTGCAAATCACGAATCAGTTTTTGTAATCCGGGAACTTCCAAACTTGCCGCATGATCTGTTCCTTTCCAGGTGCGATCTTTTGTAAAATGGCGTTCTATCCACGTAGCTCCTAAGGTATAGGCTGCTATATCTATTGCAATACCTAAATGATGGCCGCTAAATCCAACGGATTGCACTTGCTCACCATATTGATCATGTAGTTTTTTAATTTCCAATAAACAAATTTCATTAAATTGAATCGGGTAACCACTTGTGCAACTATATAGTACCAATCGATTTTTTAATTTTTCAGAATTAAATAAATCGATAATGGTTTTTATTTCACTGCTGGTAGTCATGCCTACCGAAATATGAACATCTCCCAAATAATTATCGCGAATTAATTCCAATAATTGAATATTATGATTACAGGCAGATGGAATTTTAATAAAATCAGGCTGCAATGCGATAATTTCGTTTGCGCTGGTAATGTCCCAAACCGATGCACTGTAGCCGATGCCAATACTTTCAGCATACAATTTTAGTTCGCCATGTTGTTCAGCAGTAAATTCAAGATATTCACGGTGCTGACCGTAAGTGTTACCATAACTTTGCCAAGGTTCTGGATGTGGTGCGTTGTATTGTGTATCACTTAATAATTCTTTGGGGTTTCGTTTTTGAAATTTTGCATAATCCGCGCCACATTCTTTTGCCAAACGAATTAATTCTTTTGCAATTTCAAAATTCCCCATATGATTACAACCAATTTCTGCAATCACTTTCGGAGCCTGATAATTAAATTGAAACATTTTTTTACAGCTTCGCCTCCTCAGTCACATAAGCGTGTTGAGCAGACAGGTTTTAATTAATAATATTTATTCAGCTGCGTTGTTATTCCACAACACAATTGAATTATCAAGATAGCCTTTAGCCTTCCAGCCCGGATATGATTCCAGACTCAAAACCAGGGCTGATACTTTTCGGTTAATAAGCGCTTCGGTTTTTTTAACCCAATAACTTAGTTTTTCATTATCTACCTCACCAACAATTACCAGTTCAATTACACCGGTATCTTTCCCTTCCGCATAATCGCCGGTTATAAATGCATAACTGATATCGCCAATCTGATTTACGATATTTTCTACTACTTTATCTAATCCAAGATATTTTCTAACTAAACTTTTTAATTCTGGAAAAAGCGGATGTTTTTCATTTGCCCGATATTGAATGGTATTGCCTTCATCAAAAGAAACTAAAAATCCGGCTTTGGAAAGTTTGTTGAGTTCCAAACGAACTGCATTGGTAGATTCATGCATCTCCTTCGCCAAACCACGAAGATGGGCAGACGATTTACTGTTTGAAAAAAATTTCAACAACAGTTTAATACGTGTTCTTGATGTTATTAAGGATTCTAACACAAACTTGAATGAGTAACAAATTTACTCATTTGAATAAAATTTGCAAATCCCCAAATCTGGTTACAAAATACTACACCCTCAAATTGCCTGCCGAATCCTGAGTAAACCGGCTAAAAGCGCCTCCATTTCTGCAAGTGGAACCATATTCGGCCCGTCGCTGAGCGCAACTTCAGGGTTAGGATGTGTTTCGATAAAAAAGCCGTCTACGCCTACTGCTGCGGCAGCTTTGGCGAGATATGGAGCAAATTCCCTTTTGCCACCACTTTTGCCACCGGCTCCTCCGGGCATTTGAACACTGTGGGTTACATCAAAAATTACCGGTGCAAATTGGCGCATAATTGGTAACGAACGCATGTCTACTACTAAATTATGATACCCAAAAGAGGCTCCTCTTTCAGTAAGTAATACATTATTATTACCTGTTGAAGCAACTTTTTCTACCGCATAGGCCATGTCTTCAGGCGCCATAAACTGGCCTTTTTTCACATTCACAGCTACTTGTGTGTTCCCTGCTGCTAATAACAAGTCGGTTTGGCGACACAAAAAGGCCGGAATTTGTAAAACATCAACTACACCCGCCGCCTGTGCAGCATGTTCCGGCAAGTGAATATCTGTTAAAACCGGCACCCCGATTTCTTCCTTTATTTGTTTTAAAATTTGCAAACCACTGTCTATACCTTCTCCTCTGAAAGACCCGCCTGCTGTGCGATTGGCCTTATCAAACGATGCTTTAAATATGTAGTTATAACCCAATTTTCCTGCCACCAGCTTCATTTTTTGTGCTACTTCGCGACAAAGCTCTAGGCTTTCAATAACACAAGGGCCGGCTATTAATAATGGTGTTGCTTCACCTACTGTAATGGTTGATCCTATTTTAACTGGAGCAGAAAACGTTTTAAACATGCCACAAAATTGCAAAAAATATGTGGCAAGATTTGATTTTACGATACAGCCCTAAAGCTGCCGTTTTTTCAAATACATACGGTATATAATATATAATAGCGGAAACAAAAACATGGGCTTGGGTTTAGAGGTTGGGAGAAGGGAATTGACCCGCCCCGCCTTTATTCGGGTGATGACAAGTATAAAAACGACCAAATATTTATTCCAAGAGCATCAAACCTGCACATAATAATGTGTAAAGACGGGGCAGAAGTGCTAATTCCGCTCGATATTGTCCAATCTGCTTTTCAGCAAATGCACCTGTGTGGTAAGATCACCGATAAGTTTATCCAAATCGTTTTTCTTTACAGGCATATAGGACGATAATTTACTTTTCACAAACCAGATTTCCTTAACATCATCAATATCTACAACTATTTCAGGATAAGCATCGTTGTCGCTGATGAGATATAACTTATGCTCCGTTTCGGCCTTGTTTATCAGCCTTTTTACCAAAACATTGTCGGCAGTAACAACTACGTGTATATATCCATCGCGAACATCTTTAAAATGATTATCGCAAAAACGACCAATTACATAATCGCCATGCTGTATTGTATCCTGCATACTGTCTCCCTCAATCTGAAAACATCTGAAAGTGCCATTCCTATAGTCGGAACCGGGTAACTTAAACGCCGGTAACTCCTTGTAATACTCAGGCTCCAAGTATCGCGTTGGATAACCGGCCGCTGCTTTGGTATCCACCATCACAATATTTTCCTGCCCCTGCTCATCTACTGTAATTACAATCGGTCTGTAAATAATTGTGCCGCTTCCTTTTTCTACATCCTTAGTACTTACCTGCTTTATTTTTTTTGTCAGGTCAGTATGCAACAACTCGTCAATCGTTATGTCAAATACTTTGACTATTTCCAACAAAGTCTTATGACCCGGATTTGCGAGGTTGGCTTCAATGTTCGCAATCGTTGTGCGTCCTACGCGGATAAGGTCTGCAAGTTCCTGCTGACTGAGCTTTCGCTCGTTGCGGAGATGTCTGAGATTTGAGCCTATTAATGCCATAACGTAAAATTTAATTTTGTTTTTGTCAGGAAATATGACTTTATTTGTCAAAAATAATGACAATTATGGAATTTCCAAAATTTGATGAAAATTTTTTTAAAGGTCGCGGTGCTCAGATAAATCCGTTTAACCCTTTTCATGCCTCAAACGTAACAGCAGAGCACATTGAAGGGCTTGATGAAGAATTATTATCACCCCGTCAAACCCAATTTTACAGCGAACATCCGAAAAAAATTCTAAATAAGCTCGAAATGCCCGATGCGGCTATGATGTACTCCGTAAATCCTTATCAGGGTTGCGAACATGGATGTATCTATTGTTATGCCCGAAATTCTCATAATTATTGGGGATTTAGTGCCGGCCTCGATTTCGAAACTAAAATTATTATTAAACATAATGCAGCCGAATTACTCGAAAAAGTGTTCATGGAGCAAAAATGGGTGCCCGGACCGGTAACTTTTTCAGGTAATACCGATTGTTATCAGCCCGTTGAACGCAAAATGGGTATCACCCGCAGCTTATTAGAGGTATGTAACAGATTTAAAAACCCTGCCGGAATTATCACTAAAAATCAACTTATCCTCCGCGATCTGGATATTTTGCAAGACCTAGCGAAAGACAATCTCATATTTGTAAATATTACGGTAACCACATTACAGGAATCATTACGTCGTCAGCTGGAACCACGCACTACCAGTTGCGGTGGCCGCTTAAAAACTATTGAAAAACTTGCTGCAAAAGGAATACCGGTTGGTGTTATGATTGGGCCAATTATTCCCGGACTCACCGATTCGGAAATTCCTGATATTATTAATGCTGCTGCCGACCATGGCGCACAAACTGCCAATTATACCATGGTGCGTTTGAATGGTGCTTTGGATAAAATTTTTACCGACTGGATTTGGAAAACGTATCCGATGAAGGCAGAAAAAGTTTTGAATAACATCCGTTCTACACATCAAGGGCAACTGAACGACAGCCGATGGTCGCTGCGCATGCGTGGTGATGGTGAACTGGCAAATAGTATTCATCAGTTATTTTATCTCATGCGCGATAAATATATGCCAAACCGAACACCATTTGAATATAATATTAAATCGTTTAAACGGCCCGGACAACTTACCCTGAATTTTGATTAGTGATGTAGTTGTTAAACTATACAACATTCTGGGTGCAATGGTTTGACCGAATTCATTTAGCTTTACATGTAATTTTTTTGTAGGGCAAATGGGTTTGAAACAAAGTTATTTTACTATTTATAACAAGCGAAATCGTAAGTCGGCTATCGCTACACTTGCTGATAAAACCGGAATGCGTATTATATTCCCATTTTACCATGTTGTAAGTGATGAGCCCGTCCAACATATTAATTACCTCTATAAAGTAAAAACGACAAAACAATTTATTGCAGATTTAAATTTTTTACTGGAAAATTATTTACCACTTGCAATCGATGATTATCAAAACGGAAACTACAATCCGGAAAAAAATTATTTTGTATTAAGTTTCGATGACGGCCTGAGTCAAATGGCTCATGTGGTTCATCCTATTTTAAAATCATTATCTATTCCCGCTTTATTTTTTTTAAACTCCGGATTTATTGATAATACTGCTTTATTTTATCGGTATAAAGTAGCATTGCTGTTAGCTGAGATAGAACATACTGCGCTGGCAACACAAATTTCTGCTGTATTATCATTAAATAAAATTAAAGTTGCTGACCCGGTAAAATATTTATTACAGCTTAAATATAAAGACACGAATTTAATTGATTCAATAGCGAAGTCCTGCAATTATAACTTTGAAGATTATCTCAAAAATGCACATCCATATCTGTCCACCAATCAAATTTTTGATTTGATAAAAGATGGACATACCGTAGGTGCCCATTCGGTTGATCATCCCTTGTACAGTGCCATTGACCCGCAATTGCAATTTGTTCAAACGCGAGACAGCATGCGGTTTATAAACGAAAAATTTAATCTCCCCAAAAATTACTTTGCTTTTCCTTTTACTGCTGATGGTGTTGTAAAAGAATTATTCCCTGCTATGTATAGTGAATTAAATATTCATAAAAGTTTTGGAACTGCCGGGTTGCAAAAAAATAAAATTAACAATCATATAGAAAGAATTCCTGCCGAACACCAAACTTATAATTTGGAAACGTTGGTAAAAAATGAATATCATTATTTTCAATTTAAAAAAATGTTTGGCAAATGAGTTTGGTAAACACATTGATAATTGGTGCAGGAAGAAGTGGAACTACATCTTTGTATGCCTATCTTGAAAAACATCCGGCGGTAAATTTTTCTATCACAAAAGAATTACATTATTTTTCTATACCGGATTTATACAACCGTGGTGAAAATTATTTTCACAGTTTATTTACTGATCGTAATAAAAAAATTATTGCCACTGCAGATACTTATTTGCTTATGGACACAGATGCGCCTGCAAGAGTAAAAGCTTATAATGCAAATATGAAGCTGATTATTATGTTGCGCGAACCGGTTGCACGTGCTTACAGCAATTTTAATTATTCAGTAAATTTTGGGCACGAAAAATCAGATATTTCTTTTTTAGAAACGATTAAACTCGAGCCTGGCAGATTAAATTCTGAGGACATTGTAGAAAAAAATAACTTATGTCATTTTTACGGCAGTTTATATTATAAACATATCAGTTACTGGAATAAATATTTTCCGTCAGATCAAATTTTAATTTTCAAATTAGCAGATTTAAAAAATAATCCTGAACAATTTTATAAAAATGTGTGTATTCAGCTGGGAATAAATTATGTTCCGTTTGAAAAACAGGATAAAGAATTTAACGTTGCTACCGGTGCAAAAAGTAAATGGCTGCAACAATTATTATTAAATCGTAACAATCCGGTACGAAAAGTATTATCGTTTATGCTCAGACCATTTAGAAAATTGGTTATACAATCGGGTATGATAGATAAAGTATATGCGCTCAATAAAAAAACAATAACTATTCAGCCTTTAACTGATGAAGAGAAGCAGATAGCTAAGGCATATTTTAAGGAAGATGAAGAATTATTGATTAAAACCTATGGTATTTCACTCAATAATTGACACTTTAACAAAATTTTAATAAACTTTTTTCCTCTTTATACCATTGATAAACTTATTTGACCAAAACTACTACCACTATAAAATGAATAATGTTAATCGAATAATTGTTGGTTTTACTGCAAGCATGGCGATATTACTTTCTGCCTGCGGTAAAGCAGAATCCAAAACAGAAACCTTGCCTGCAGCAGCCCCGGTTGCACAACCTGTTCAGGCATTTGTTGCAGGAAGTGCGAGTTTGAATAATGTGATTGATGCCACCGGTACTGTTTTGGCAAATGAGGAAGTAGAAATTCGAAGTGAAATTCAGGGCAGAGTTACAGGCGTTTATTTTAAAGAAGGTGAATTTGTTGCTGCAGGAAAATTGTTAATTAGCATTGATGATAAAGAACTACAAGCACAATTAAAAAGAACCGATTTATCTATACAACTTGCAAATGAAGATGAAACGCGTAAAAAGAAATTAACTGATATCGGCGGTTTAAGTAAAGAAGATTATGATGTTGCTCTAAACTATCTCTTAAAATTAAAAGCTGAACGCGAATTACTAGTTACGCAAATTGAAAAAACAAAAATTACTGCGCCGTTTTCCGGTGTTATTGGATTGCGATATATCAGTGAAGGTGGGTATGTAACACCGGCTAATTTAATTGCAACATTACAACAAACCAATCCCATTAAAGTAGAATTTAGTATTCCTGAAAAATATGCAGGTAATATTAAAAATGGCTCAATAGTAAATTATACGGTTGAAGGTAATACAAAAACGTATTCGGCAACTGTTTATGCAAAAGAACCTAAAATTGATCCTGCAACAAGAACAATAAAAGTTAGAGCAACCGGTCCTAATAATGATAATATGCTTGTGCCAGGTGCTTTTGCTAAACTGGAAATTGATTTAGCAACTATTGCTGATGCCATTGTTGTTCCGTCTGAAGCACTTGTGCCTACAATTAAAGGTCAATCAGTAATGCTGGTTAAAAATGGTAAAGCAACTATGACTGTTGTTACTACCGGAATTAGAACTGAAACCACTACACAAATTGTTGATGGTGTTGTTCCGGGAGATACAATTGTAGTTACCGGATTATTAACTGTTCGTGATGGAATGCCCGTTAAACCAATTGTTATTGAAAAAATAAATAAATAATTCAGGCGATATGAATATTTCCTCTCTTTCAATTAATCGCCCGGTAATGGCTACCGTTATTTCGATTTTAATTTTATTATTCGGAATAATCGGATACTCATTTTTAGGTGTGCGGGAATACCCAAGTGTTGACCCGCCTATTATTACAGTATCAACAAATTATATTGGTGCTAACGCAGATGTTGTTGAATCGCAAATTACCGAAGTTCTCGAAGAAAATATTAATGGTATTGCCGGCATCCGTTCATTATCTTCTACAAGTGCTGATGGAAGAAGTACAATTACCGTTGAATTTGAATTAGATGTTGACCTTGAAGCTGCCGCTAATGATGTACGCGACCGTGTAAGTCAGTCGGTTCGTAACCTGCCGCCCGATTGTGATCCGCCTGTAGTTGCAAAATCGAGTGCCGATTCCAATCCGATTGTTTCCATGACCATTCAGAGTAATCAGCGCTCATTACTGGAATTATCAGAAATAGCAAATAATGTATTTAAAGAACGATTGCAAACAATTCCGGGAGTAAGTGAAATAAGGGTTTGGGGAGAAAAAAAATATTCGATGAAATTATTGCTGGATCCGGTTAAACTGGCAGGCTATAATTTAACTCCCCTTGATGTAAGAGATGCTTTAAATAAAGAAAATGTTGAATTACCTACAGGAAGAATTGAAGGTTACAATACAGAACTTTCTATTCGCACATTCGGACGATTAACTTCTGAAGAAGATTTTAATGAGTTGATTATTAAAGAAACAGATGGGGCAGTTATTAAATTAAAAGATATTGGTTCTGCAAAATTATTACCTGAAAATGAAAGAACAATTTTACGCGGTAATGGTGGAATTCCTCAAGTGGCAGTTGCCATTACACCACAACCCGGGTCTAATTATATTGACATAGCTGATGAATTTTATGCGCGCGTCGAAAATATTAAAGATGAATTACCCGACGATTTACAATATAATATTGCATTAGATACGACACTTAGTATTCGTAAAGCGATTGATGAAGTTAAGGAAACACTGGTTATTGCTTTCATTCTTGTTGTATTAATCATATTTGCATTTTTACGCGACTGGCGAACAACTTTAATTCCGGTAATTGCTATCCCGATTTCATTAATAGGTGCATTTTTTATCATGTACATTGCCGGTTTTTCAATAAATATTTTAACCCTGCTCGGAATTGTTTTAGCAACCGGTATTGTGGTAGATGATGCCATTGTGGTATTGGAAAATATATATGCAAAAATTGAACGTGGCATGGCTCCGAAAGAAGCCGCACATGAGGGCTCCAAAGAAATTATTTTTGCAATTATTTCAACAACTGTAACACTCGCAGCAGTATTTTTACCGATAATTTTCCTTCAGGGATTAACGGGCAGGTTATTCCGCGAATTTGGAATTACCGTTGCCGGATCAGTTATTATTTCAGCAGTTGTTTCATTAACCTTAACGCCAATGATGAGTTCGCGGATTTTAAAACACCGCGAAAAACATAATTGGCTGTATCGTGCAACTGAACCATTTTTCGTGGGTTTGGTTGGGGGATATCACCGTTCGTTAAAAATATTATTGCGCACACCTACTATTGCATTTTTAATCATGCTAATTTCTGGTGGAATTATTTATTATTTCGGAGGAAAATTACCGGAAGAATTAGCGCCTATGGAAGATAAAGGGCGTTTTGTAATTAATTCTACTGCACCCGAAGGAACTTCATTCGAAAAAATGGATGCCTTTAATCAGCAATTGGTAGAAATAGTTGATACATTACCTGAAAAGGCAAATATTATTGCAGTTACTGCACCAAGTTTTGGTTCATCCAGCGCGGCAAATTCAGGGTTTATTCGTGTCAATTTGGTTGAAGCAGAAGATCGGGATAAATCGCAGCAACAAATAGCGGATGAAATGGCCGCTATCGTTAAAAAATATAATTTCGCAAGAACATTTATCAGTCAGGAACAAACTATTGGTGGCGATAGACGTGCAGGCCTACCTGTGCAGTATGTTATCCAGGCTCCTGATTTCGAGCAACTACGAGCTGTTATTCCAAAATTTATGGAGCAAGCTGCTCAGGATCCTGCTTTTCAGGTGGTAGATATTAATTTGAAGTTTAATAAACCCGAATTAACCGTTGAAATTGACCGCGACAGAGCACGTGCACTCGGAGTTACCGTGCGCGATATTGCAGAAACATTACAACTCTATTTCAGCGGACAACGCTTCGGATTTTTTATTTTTAATAATAAACAATATCAGGTAATTGGTCAGGCTACACGTGATAATCGTGATGAGCCTTTTGATTTGAGTAAAGCTTATGTAAAAAATAGTCGTAACGAGTTAATTCAACTTGATAACTTAATTACATTAACAGACAATAGTTCACCTCCTCAACTATTTCGTTACAACAGATATGTGTCTGCAACAATTTCTGCAAACCCTGCTCCGGGTTATACAATTGGTGACGGTATTAAAGTAATGGATAATATTGCAGAAAAAACGTTGAACGACGATTTTTCTACTGCATTAGCAGGTACTTCTAAAGAATTTGCGGAAAGTAGCAATAGTTTGCAGTTCGCATTTTATCTGGCATTAATATTAATTTATTTAATTCTTGCCATACAATTTGAAAGTTATCGCGACCCTTTAATTGTAATGTTTACTGTTCCGCTAGCACTTGCCGGTGCGGTGTTATCACTGAGTATTTTTGGTCAGACATTAAACATATTTTCTCAAATCGGAATTATTGTTTTGGTGGGGATAGTAACTAAAAACGGGATATTAATTGTTGAGTTCGCCAATCAACGTAAAGCAGCAGGCTTAACAAAAATGGAAGCTGCTCTCGATGCTGCAACTCAGCGTTTCCGACCAATTTTAATGACAAGTTTTGCAACGGTTTTAGGGGCTTTGCCAATTGCACTTGCACTCGGTGCTTCATCAAAAAGCCGTGTATCAATGGGTATCGCTATTATTGGCGGATTGCTATTTTCACTTGTATTAACATTATATGTTATCCCTTTACTTTATTTGCTCATGTCAGCAAGAAATAAAAAAATTCAACAATCAAATGAAAATTAATGCTAAATATTTTATCAGCTTAATAATAGTTGTTGCTCTAACTTCAAATGCAATTGCACAAACGCTAACCTTAGTGGAAGCAAGGGCATTAACCTTAAGTAATAATTATGGCATACAAATTCAGCAATTAAATTCAGATATTACTGCATTGCAAAACAGTGCCGGTTATGCCGGTATGTTACCAACTATTTCGGCAACTGCAGCTTATAACACCGAATTAACCAATTCAGAGCAAAAATATTTTAGTGGAGATGTAAGGTCAGTTACCAACGCAGGGGCTAATGCTTTTGATGCGGGTGTTTATTTAAACTGGACACTTTTTGATGGTTTTGCCATGTTTGCTACACGCGATAAATTAAATGAATTGGCAGCAAAAGGTGAATTACAATTAAAAAATGAAATAGAATATACCATGTATGATTTGAACGCAGCATGGTATCAGATGATTCAATTACAGGAAGCAGCTGAGGTTAACAAGAAAAACATTGAGGTTTCACTTGAACGTTATCGTATTGCAAAAAACCGAGAAACACTTGGTGCAGCTTCACACCTGGATGTGTTGCAGGCTGAAGTTGATTTGCATACTGATAGTGCGTCACTCATGCAAACTAATTTACAATTAAAAAATACAAAAGCTAAAATAAATAATATCATTGGCAGAGATCCTGCAACTGAATTTAATTCTACTGAAAAAATTACAGTTAATACTGGAATTATTTATAGTGATGTAATAACTAAATCTATTGAAAATAATACAGAACTCCAAATAGCAAAAAAAGATGAAGCCATTTATAATCTACAGGTAAAAGAATTTAAGGCTTTGTTGTATCCTGAATTAAACTTGACCGGCGGATATGGTTATCTTAAATCAACTTCTGAATCCGGATTTGTGGAGTCTAATCTGAATTATGGGCCATCTGTTGGATTGTCATTAAATATTCCATTATTTAACGGTTTTACTACTTCCAGAAATATTGATATTGCACAAATCGGACAACAAATAGTAACAACTCAAACACAACAATTGCAGTTGGATATTAATACATGGATTTATACTTTATACAACCAGTATTCCACCTCATTGGCGTTAATGGAATTGGAGCAACGTAATATTGAAGCAGCGCAACAAAATGTAACCATTGCGTTGGCAAAATTTGATTTGGGTAATATCACTTCAGTTGAACTTAGGGAAATTCAACAGGCATTATTGAACGCTCAAAACCGATTGCTGGTCGAAACCTTAAACGCTAAACTTGCAGAATTGCAATTAATGAAAATAAGCGGTCAGTTGCCCGTAAATTAAGCGACAATCTCAACAATTAGTTATTACGTATATCATAATATGTATTTAATTGCATGTTTAATGTTATTTTTTAATTCGCCGCAACCAAAGCAACATACCATGTTATGCCTTGGTGATAGTTACACGATTGGTCAGTCCGTAGAAACCTCAGAACGTTTCCCGGAGCAAACCGTTTCCAAACTTGCTGATAAATCAAACAGTTTTAATGCACCGGAAATTATCGCCCGCACCGGATGGACATGTGATGAACTGAATAAGGCAATTAATCAAAAAAATATCAAAACAACTTTTGATGTTGTCACTTTGCTGATTGGCGTGAACGACCAGTTTCGCGGATATGACACAACCGGTTATGCAACAGATTTTGAACAATTATTAAAAACGGCCATACAATTTGCAAATAATAAACCCGCACATGTTTTTGTATTAAATATACCTGATTACGATGTAACTCCCTTTGCCGCAAATGCAAAACAAACGCCCGGACAGATTGCAGCTGATATCGATAACTTTAATACTATTAATAAGCGCATCGCCAATAAATACCATGTCAATTATATTGATATTACTCCAATTTCCAGAAAAGCTGAAAGTCAATCAGATTTAATTGCCTATGATGGATTACATCCTTCTGGTAAAATGTATGGTTTGTGGGCAGATAAATTAGCTGAGTTAATCAGCACAATTTATTAGTAATTAATATTACTGCTCAACCATTTTTCCATTACTTCAGGTGACATGTTTTTTCGTTTGGCTAAATCAAGCACCTGGTCTTTACCTATTTTACCCGTTCCGAAATATTTTGCTTCCGGATGTGCAAAGTACCAACCACTAACACTAGCTGCAGGATACATAGCCATACTGTCGGTAAGCTGAATGCCAATATTTTCTGTTACCTTAAGTAAATTAAATAAGGTAATTTTTTCGGTATGATCAGGGCATGCTGGATAACCGGGCGCAGGTCTTATACCCACATAATTTTCACTGATGAGTTGCTCAGTTGAGTTGTTTTCATCTTTGGAATAACCCCATAATTCTTTGCGCATTAATTCGTGCATACGTTCTGCAAATGCTTCTGCTAACCTGTCGGCAAGTGCTTTTAATAAAATGCTGTTATAGTCATCATGTTGTGCTTCAAATGCTGCAACTTTACCCTCAATATTAAACCCGGCACTTACCGCAAATGCACCTAAATAATCTGTTTTCCCCGATGTTTCAGGTAAAATAAAATCGCTCAGGCAATAATTAGCCTGACCGTCAACCTTTTTATTTTGCTGTCGAATATGATGTAATGTGCAAATCACTTTATTGTTATCATCCAACAACTCAATGTCATCTTCAACTGAACGCGCTTTGAAAATTCCCACTACTGCTTTTGCTGTGAGCCATTTTTCTGCAACTATTTTATCAAGTAAAACCTGTGCATCTTCAAATAATTTTTGTGCTGCTTCACCTATAAGTTCATCTTCCAAAATAGCAGGATATTTTCCATGTAATTCCCATGTTTGAAAAAATGGTGTCCAGTCGATATATTTTACTAACTCTGCAATAGGATAATCATCAAATGTTTTAATTCCGGTAAAACTTGGTGTTACAGGATTATACTCAGTATCTTTTAATTGAATTTTGTTTTTACGAGCATCTGCCAAACTCAAAAATCCTTTAAAAGATTGTTTTGATTTGTGGTTTTGATTTAAGATGGCATATTCATCTTTTATTTCCTGAACAAATGCTGTCTTTTCATGATTCAACAATTTTCCTGCAATGGTAACACTGCGCGATGCATCGGTAACATGAATTACAGGCTGATTATATGCAGGTGCAATTTTAACTGCTGTATGCGTGCGGGATGTAGTTGCACCACCTATTAATAACGGAATGGTGAAATTTCTTTTTTCCATTTCAGATGCCACATAAACCATTTCATCAAGAGAAGGCGTAATTAATCCGCTTAAGCCAATTATATCTACCTTCTCACTTATTGCAGTATTTAAAATCTTCTCTGCATTTACCATCACCCCTAAATCAATTATTTCATAATTGTTGCAGGCTAATACCACACCAACAATATTTTTACCAATGTCGTGTACATCACCTTTTACTGTTGCCATCAATACCTTTGGTCTGCCATCAGTATTTCCGCTAAGTGTTTTTTCTTTTTCAATAAAAGGTTGTAAATAAGCAACTGCTTTTTTCATTACGCGGGCACTTTTAACTACCTGCGGTAAAAACATTTTTCCGCTGCCAAATAAATCGCCTACCACATTCATTCCGGCCATTAAAGGACCTTCAATTACATCAAGCGGTTTTGCATATTTTACTCTGGCTTCTTCAATATCTGTATCTATAAAATCAGTAATTCCTTTCACCAATGCATAACTCAATCTTGCTTCTACTGTATTATTTCGCCATTCATCGGTAACAATTGCTGTTTTATCTTTTTTCTTTAATGTTTCTGCAAATGCTACGAGATTTTCAGTTGCATTTTCATTGCGGTTAAAAATTACATCTTCAATTTTTATTAATAAATCTTTATCGATATTTTCATAAATATCAATCATGCCCGCATTTACAATTCCCATGTCCATTCCGGCTTTTATGGCATGATATAAAAATGCGGCATGCATGGCTTCGCGAACCGTATTATTTCCCTGAAATGCGAATGAAATATTACTTACTCCACCACTAACTAATGCGCCTGGTAAATTTGCTTTAATCCATTTTGTGGCATTAATAAAATCAACAGCATAATTATTGTGCTCTTCTATCCCTGTACCTATCGTTAAAATATTTGGATCGAAAATAATATCTGTTGGCGCAAAATGTAATTCATTTACTAATATTTTGTAAGCGCGTTCACAAATTTCAATGCGTTTTTCAAATGTTGTTGCCTGACCTTCTTCATCAAACGCCATAACTATTACAGCGGCGCCTAATTGTTTAGCCTTGTGTGCATGTTCTTTAAATTTAGATTCACCTTCTTTAAGTGAAATGGAATTGACAATGCTTTTTCCCTGCAAACATTTTAATCCGGCTTCAATTACTTCCCACTTACTTGAATCAATCATCACAGGCACGCGCGAAATATCGGGTTCAGCAGCAATTAAATTTAAAAAAGTTATCATTGCATGAACTGAATCAATCATACCTTCATCCATGTTCACATCAATAACCTGGGCGCCATTTTCAACCTGCTGTCGTGCAACAATTAATGCATCATCATATTTTTCCTCAGTAATTAATCGTTTAAATTGTTTACTTCCAGTAATATTTGTTCGTTCTCCAACATTAACGAAATTACTTCCTTCAAATAATTCAAATTTTTCTAACCCTGCAAAGGCAGGTAATTTTGGTAATACCTGTGGTATACGTGGCGGATATTTCGATGCTATTTTACTGATATAGGCAATGTGCGCAGGTGTAGTTCCGCAGCAGCCGCCAATAATATTTACCCATCCATTTTTTAAATAAACTTCAACATCATTACCATTACTTTCAGGTGTTTCATCATATTCGCCAAATGCATTTGGTAAACCTGCATTTGGATATGCAGAAACAAATAAATCGGTGTTAACAGAAAGTGTCTGAATATATTCTTTTAATTGTTTAGCACCTAAAGCACAATTTAAGCCGATACTTAATAATGGTAAATGACTAATTGAAACGAGAAATGCTTCAACTGTTTGTCCACTCAACGTTCTGCCACTGGCATCGGTTATTGTGCCGGAAACCATAACCGGTAATTTTTTACCTGTTTCCGTAAATAATTTATCTATCGCGAAAATTGCTGCCTTGGCATTAAGTGTATCAAAAATGGTTTCTATCAATAAAATGTCTGCACCACCATCCATCAAACCCCTGGCTTCTTCATAATATGCATCTGCCATCTCATCAAAAGTAACGGTGCGATAACCGGGATTATTAACGTCGGGAGACAAACTCAGCGTTTTATTGGTTGGCCCAAGTGCACCTGCCACAAAACGGGGTTTATCCGGATTTTTAACTGTATATTCTGCAGCAGCAGCTTTAGCAAGTTGTGCTGAAACTAAATTGAGTTCATAAGCCAGGTGCTCCAAACCATAATCTGCCTGGGCTATTGCTGTTCCACTAAAAGTGTTGGTTTCAATAATATCGGCTCCTGCTTCAAGATATTGCTCATGAATGGCCTTAATAATTTGCGGCTGGGTAAGTGACAACAAGTCATTATTGCCCCTCAAATCATGTGGATGGTCCTTAAAACGTTCTCCTCTGAACTCAGCTTCACTAAGTTTATACTGCTGAATCATGCTTCCCATTGCTCCATCGAGCACCATGATGCGTTTTGCCAGAATGTTCCTCAAAATATTTTCCACGCGCAAATTTACATCAACAAGGTTTTACCAAACAGATGAGTTCAAAAGAATTACAAAATCAGCATAAATAAGCTCAATTCTTTGAATTTTCTTCAATAAAGTATCTTGCGAAAATCAATACCTTGCAAAGATGGTAAACGGCTAAAAAATAGGTGTTCCATGACAGTCAAAAATAATTTTCTTTTAGGACTTACATCTTGATAATCAGCATTTTAGACATTATTATGACATAATTTTGTGCTGAAAACCCTTATTACGTGACAGCCAACATACCCTGTGCTTAGAATTTTGTAAGGAAATTTATGGAAATTGCAAAAATCCGCTAATTTTACGCAACTTTTATGGGGGGTGGGGCATCTACACAATACAGTTCTTGTTTTATCTTCCGTAACTTGTTACATTGAAACGCCACATAATCAAAAATTAGTTAACCAATTTAATCATTAATTAACCCTTAATTTTAATTTCAAATGTTGAAAAAATCGTTACTTTTCACAGCTTTCTCATTTATGTTGGGAGGTTTAGTGATGGCGCAGGCGCCACAGCGTAGCTGTTCAACAATGGACGTAGATGCTCGTTTAAGAGCTGAAGATCCAATGTATGAAATCAATAGAGCAGCTATTGAGGAATTTACTCAAAACTACATTGCAACTGAAGCTAACACCGGCGAAAGAGCTGTTGTTACCATTCCGGTTGTTGTACACATTATTTACAACGTAGCAGCAGAAAACATTGCTGATGCTCGTGTTTTTGAACAAATTGACGTTTTAAACAAAGATTTCCGTCGCTTAAATGCTGACGTTGGTGAAACACCTGCTTATTTTACAGGAGTTGCTGCTGACTGTGAAATCAATTTCTGTTTAGCTACTGTTGACCCAAGTGGTAACCCAACTACAGGTATCACTAGAACCAGCACAACTAAAACTTCATTCAGCACTGCTGATGATATGAAATTTGCTACTTACGGACATACTGCATGGGACAGAAATAAATATCTGAACTTATGGGTTTGTGACTTAAGTGGTGGTTTATTAGGTTATGCTCAGTTCCCTGGTGGTGCTGCTGCTACTGATGGTGTTGCTATCGACTACGTTTATTTCGGAACAGGTGGTGGCGCTGCTGCTGCTCCTTACGATTTAGGTAGAACTGCAACTCACGAAGTTGGTCACTGGTTAAACTTATTCCATATTTGGGGTGATGATGGTACCGGTTGCGGCGGATCTGATGCTGTAGGTGATACTCCTAATCAGGCTGACGAAACTTATGGTTGCCCTAACGGAACTATTCGTATTTCTTGCTCTAACGGTCCTAACGGTGACATGTATCAAAACTACATGGATTATACTGATGATGGCTGTATGAACTTATTTACTGCTGGTCAAAAAGCTCGCGCTCAGGCATTATTTGCTGCGGGTGGTGCCAGAGTAAGTCTTACAACTTCTAATGGCTGCGCAGGTGGCGGTGGAGTTACTTGTGCTGTTCCAACCGGAATGACAACAACTTCAATCGGTACTACAACAGCTACTTTCAACTGGACTGCTGCTGCTGGCGCTACTAGCTATAACGTTCGTTATAAAGCTACTGCTGCTGCAACTTGGACTACAACAACTTCAGCTACAACTTCTAAAGCTGTTACCGGCTTAACTGCAGGTACTGCTTACGAATGGCAAGTTCAAACTGTTTGTGCTGCAGGTGCTACTAGTGCTTACACTTCTTCTACTACATTTACTACTACTGGTGGTGGTGCAACTTGCGTTGACAACTACGAACCAAACAATACTTCAGGAACTGCTGTAACATTATCTACTGGTACAACTTACCAGGAATTAATTGCCAGCTCTACCGATGTAGATTGGTTTAAATTCACTACTACAGGTGCTAATACTAAAATAAAAGTAAACGTTACCTCTTTACCAGCCGACTACGATGTTAAATTATACAACCAGTCTGTTGCTCAAAAAGGTGTTTCTGAAAATGGTGGAACTGCTGACGAACAAATTATCTGGAATACAACTGCTACTGGAACACGTTATGTTCAGGTTTACGGTTGGTCAGGTGCGTTTAACGCAAGCGATTGCTATGATTTATTAATTTCAGTTCGTTCTGCTAACTGGAAAGATGATGGCACATTTGCTACCGTTGATGAAGAATGGAATAACTCAATTCTTGGTGTATTCCCTAACCCTGCTTCAGGTGAAATGGTTACAGTTGATTACTTCAGCGTTCAGGAAGATATGAATGTTACAATCACTTTAGTTGATATTCTTGGCCGTCAGGTTGGAACTTCAACTGCTGCTGTAACTTCAGGCGAAAACATGATTGATGTTAATATCGATCAGTTAGAAGCCGGCTTCTACTTCGTTGTTATCAGCAATGGTAAATCAAGCTACTCTGAAAAATTTGTGGTTGAATAATTAAAATCATAAATCATATAAAAAGCGGTTGTCTCGTTGAGGCAGCCGCTTTTTGTTTTACAATATTGATGGGTACATCGTAATACTTAATCCATGCCTTACTTTTTGTAAATTTGCTCGCATGGAAGGCTTACAGGATCAATTCAGCACTATCGAAGCGCTAAAAGCAGATGTACAGGCTTTTGTTGTTACGAATGCTGCTGAACTGGAACAATTCAGAATTAAATTTCTTGGAACAAAAAATGTTTTGAAAGACATTTTTGCAGAAATCAAAAATGTTCCGAATGAACGAAAAAAAGAATTCGGCCAAAAAGTAAATGAATTAAAACAACAGGCAGAAACCCGATTTACGGAGCTCGAAGCACTTTATAAAAACAATACAGCTGTAATTGCAGATACTATTGATATGAGTATGCCTGCAAATACCACTGCGCCAGGTGCGCGACATCCAATTACCTTAATGAAGGATGAGCTGATGTCCATATTTACCCGTATCGGTTACACCGCAATCGACGGACCGGAAATTGAAGACGACTGGCATAATTTCACCGCTTTAGGTATGCCTGAAGACCACCCGGCAAGAGATATGCAGGATACATTTTATGTGCAAACAAATCCTGCTATTTTGTTACGAACACATACTTCCAATGTGCAAATTCGTGTTATGGAAGCATTGTCGAAAGCACGAAAACAACCACCGGTTCGAATTGTTGCTTTGGGTCGTACTTATAGAAATGAAACCATTTCAGCAAGAGCGCATTGTACTTTTCATCAAATAGAATTATTATATATCGATGAAGGGGTAACCTTTGCCGATATGAAACAAACTTTGCTTTATCTCGCACAGGAATTATACGGAGCGCAAACAAAAATTCGTTTACGTCCAAGTTATTTTCCATTTACAGAGCCCAGTGCAGAAATGGATGTGAGTTGCTTTGTTTGTGGCGGCAATGGTTGTGCAATTTGTAAACATACCGGATGGGTTGAAATTGGCGGATGCGGTATGGTTGATCCCGTTGTGCTCGAAAATTGTGGTATCGATTCTGAAAAATATACCGGATTCGCATTTGGATTCGGATTGGAAAGAATGGCGATATTAAAATATAAAATTAATGATATCAGGTTATTTACTGAAAATGATTTACGTTTTTTAAAACAATTTGAACAGCTTTAATTACATGAAATTCCGTATCGTAATATTTTTATTTACTGCACTTTTATTTACTAATAAAATTTATGCTCAAAGTTCAACACTTGGGGTAGATACTAATGTAGTTTCAGGTAACGACAGTCTCACTATTATTGGAACAGATACAATTATCGGTCCGCCTATAACTTTCCGTTCATACAATGAGCGTTTTATTGATTTTATGTTTTTTGATGGCAGTTTTAATGTGGTTTCTTTTCATATCACAGAAAAAAGTTCATCCTTTCAACTCATGTTAAGTAGTTTGGATTCTAGTACATATTGCTTCAGCGTAAGCCCTGAAGAATTTAAAATTTTAATGGCTTATATGAAACAATTTAACGATGAATTACTGGCACAACCCAATTATCCGATAAAATGTAATTATTGTCAAACGCTCCAAATGTTTTGGTACGATGGCGATAAAGAACGCAGCACAATTAAACGCAGTTATCGCATCCCTTCCGTTTTTAACGAAATTCTTGAATTTTGTTATGATGTGAGCAGCGACGATAAAAGAAAATGTTCAATTGAACTGAACTATTTTCACTCTTTAGAAGGTTTTGAAGATAATCTGAAAGGACCTTCATCCAATAAATAATATTATTATGCCATTTAGTTTTACAGATTCCCTCAACTATGCATCAAAAATGACGCCCCGACGGTTGTGGAATATGAGTAAAGTGGTATCATCTTATTATTACAGCAAAATAGTTAAAAAGCCGGTTCAGTGGGGCCTACCAATTTCGCTTTCTTTTGAACCCACCACTTCCTGTAATTTGCGTTGCCCGGAATGTCCGAGTGGTTTGCGCGCATTTACCCGACCAACCGGAATGCTCAAAAAAGATTTTTTTAAGGAAACAATGGATGAGCTGGGTAAAGATTTAACCTATCTTATTTTTTACTTTCAGGGTGAACCATATTTAAATCCCGATTTTTTAGATATGGTGAAATATGCTAACCGAAAAAAAATATACACTGCCACTTCAACAAATGCACATTATCTGACTGATGAAATGGCAAAAAAAACAATAGAAAGTGGTTTAGACAGATTAATAATTTCTATCGATGGCACAACACAAGATGTTTATCAGCAATATCGTGTAGGTGGTAACCTGGAAAAAGTGCTGGAAGGGGCCAGAAATATTGTTAAATGGAAAAAAGAAATGAAAAGTAAAACCCCGTTTGTTATTTTTCAGTTCCTTGTAGTTAAACCAAACGAACATCAAATTGAAGATGTAAAAAAACTGGGTAAAGAAATTGGGGTAGATGAAGTTGCTTTTAAAACTGCACAAATTTATGATTACGAAAATGGCAGTAATTTAATTCCAACAATAGATTATTATTCCCGTTATGCTAAACAGGATGACGGAAAATATACCATCAAAAATAAAATGCTAAATCATTGCTGGAAATTATGGCATTCATGTGTAATTACCTGGGATGGTGCTGTTGTACCATGTTGTTTCGATAAAGATGCTGACCACCGCCTCGGCGATTTAAAAGAAATGTCGTTTAAACAACTATGGCAGGATGGTAAATACAAAAATTTCAGGGCAGCATTGCTCAAATCAAGAAGTGAAATTGATATTTGTAAAAATTGCACAGAAGGAACCAAGGTTTGGGCTTAGCAATTAGCTGATTAGCTAATGGGGTTTGTCGAATCATTTACATGAGGAAACTAATTGAGATTTTATCATGCAATAAAAATAAATATTTCAAACAAACAAAAATGAGCAACCTGGCACTTATCCAACATCTGCTAATTTGCTAATCAGCTAATTTGCTAATAAATTTGTAGAATCCCATAGAAACTAATTGTGCTTTATCAAGCAATAAAAATAAATTTCTCAAACAAAACTAAAATAAGCAACTTAGCAGTTATCCAACATTTGCTAATTTGCTAATCAGCTAATTTGCTAATTCAATGCACCGTCAACAATTTTTACAACACATTGCTCAAACCAGTCAGTCGCCACTCATGCTCGAAATAGAACATGCTGATGGTTGTTGGTTGTTTGATGCTAACGGAAAAAAATACCTCGATTTAATTTCAGGAATTTCAGTAAGTAATGTAGGGCATAATAATGCTGAAGTTAAAACTGCAATTTACAATCAGGTTGAAAAGTATATGCACGTGATGGTATATGGCGAATTTATTGAAAGCCCGCAGGTAAAATATGCTAAATGGATTTCCAATCATTTACCTGCGCCACTTAATTCGGTATATTTTGTTAACTCAGGTTCTGAGGCTGTTGAAGGGGCACTTAAATTAGCAAAACGAGTTACCGGGAGACCGGAAATTATTTCTTTTCACAATTCCTATCATGGTAGTACTATGGGTGCATTAAGCGCCGGGAATAATGAAGAAAGAAAAAATGTATTTCGCCCATTGATACCTGATAATACTATTTTAAATTATAATGATTTTGACCAACTTGAATTAATTACTGAAAATACTGCAGCAGTATTAATTGAACCTATACAAGCCGAGGCGGGCATTATTTTACCGGAGGCAAATTATCTCGAAGCAATTCGTGAAAAATGTAATGCAACAGGAACATTGTTAATTTTTGACGAATGTCAAACCGGTTTTGGACGCACGGGGAAATTATTTGCCTGGGAACATAGTAATGTAATACCGGATATAATTACACTTGGAAAAGCACTAGGTGGCGGTATGCCTTTAGGTGCTTTTGTGGCTGCAAAAGTGCATATGGACATGTTTACACAAAATCCGATTTTAGGGCATTTAACAACATTTGGCGGACATCCTGTTTGTTGTGCAGCGGGGTTAGCGGCATCTGAATTTATTGAAAAAAATAATTTGATTGAGCAAAGTAATCATAAAGCCAACCTTATTAAATCTTTGTTAATTCACGATAAAATTAAATCGATACGCAACCAGGGTTTATTTTTCGCTATTGTTTTTGAATCGGCGGAAATTAATATGACTTTAAATAAAAGTCTTGTTGAAGCCGGGCTTTTGGTTGATTGGTTTTTATTTGCACCGGATTGTTTGCGCATCGCTCCGCCACTTACTATTTCAAATGAGGAAATAGCTTTCGCTTGCTCATGCATTATCAATACCCTGCAAATTTCCTGAATTGGGCTGCCCCGTTTCCTAAAATTTCTGTATTCTTGTAATAATATTCCTTGAATGAAAAAGATCATTATTACTTGCTGTCTGACCATTTCATTAATGTCGTACGCTGCAGCGCCTGCTCCGTGGGGTTTTTGGGGGCACCAGCGCATTAATAATATGGCGCTGTTTACGTTGCCGGAAGATTTGTTTGGATTTTACAAGCCATACATTCAATACGTAACTGAACATGCAGTTGACCCCGACAAGCGTCGTTATGCGTTTAAAGATGAAGCGCCTCGTCACTACATTGATATTGATCATTATGGCGAGCCACCTTATGATGGCTTACCTAAAAAATGGAATGACGCAGTAATAAAATATACTGAAGACAGTTTAAATGAACACGGCATCGTACCCTGGTATATCGAAAAAATGATGTTTCGTTTAACAGATGCATTTAAACAAAAGGATGTAAATTATATTTTAAAAACATCAGCAGATTTGGGACATTATATTGGAGATGCACATGTGCCATTGCACTGTACCGAAAATTATAATGGTCAATTAACCAATCAGGTGGGTATTCACGGATTATGGGAATCACGAATTCCGGAATTGCTGGGCGAAAATTTTGATTACCTTACAGGTAAAGCAGAATATATTCCGGATATCAATGCAAAGGTGTGGGAAATTATTATGGAGAGTCATGCGCTGGTAGATAGCGTTTTAAATCTGGAAGCAAAATTAAATGCTGAATTTCCTACCGACCAAAAATATAGTTATGAAGCGCGCGGCGCATCAACTGTTCGTGTTTATTCAAAAGCATATACTGAAAAATATGATGCCATGATGAACGACATGGTGGAACGCAGATTACGTGATGCCATAATTGAACTAGGTAGTTTCTGGCTAACAGCCTGGATAAATGCCGGAAAACCTAACTTAACAGGAGTTGTTATTAAGCCCTGGACCGATGCTGAATTAAAAGAAATGGAAGAGCTCGATAATGCGTATAAAAAAGGGGAATTTAAAGGGCGCGACCATCAGGATTAATTTTTTATACTTCTTCCGCAATTATTTTTTCCGGAAATTAATATTCAATAATAGCTTCATAAATAAAAAACGCATAGTCATTACAACTATGCGTTCTCAATTAATAAAGGGTTAATTATTTCGTAATCATCATTTTTTGGATGGATTCATTTCCATTTGAACTTAATCGAACGATATAAATACCTGAATTTAATTCAGTGGTATTTAATTCAATTCTAAATGTTCCCGGAATTGAATGATGTGTAATTGGTAACAACATTACCTTACCGGTTAAATCCATTATAGTGATTGTTACATCTGCTGTTGATTTCAAGGAGTAACTGATGTTAGCTGTGTTTTGTGCCGGATTCGGACTAACCATTACACTACCAAATATTGTTTCTTCCTGTATTGTTGTTGCACCGCATGGTCCTGCTGAATAAAATACAACACCACCATAATAAGTTGCTTCGCATGAATTTGTATAAGTGATGCCATCGCAACCACATACCGGTTCGTATGCATCCGAACATTCATAAGTGCTGTCAATCATTGCAGTTGCAACACAATCATCGCCACCGCCAATAAATATTTCTTCGCATTTGGTATCAAAACAATCTGTTCCTTCTTCACCAATGGTTAAACAAATAGTATAAATTCCGGCTTCATCGTAAAAATGGTCAGGATTTGCTGCTTCCGACATACCACCATCTCCAAATGACCAATGGTATAATTCGGAACCGGTTGAATTATTATCTAAAACAATTACCCAACCTAAGTCAGTTTCATTAATAGCAGTTACATCAAATTTTGCTTCGCAACCACCTTCACCTTCAACATGTAATTCATGACAAATTGTACTAATACAACTATCAGCAGTTACAATGGTTAAACAAACTAAATAACCTCCTGCTTCATCAAAAGTATGTGTTGGATTTGCATCAGTTGAAGTGGATCCATCACCAAAATCCCAGGCATATGAAATAATATCTGAACCACCGCCATCTGCAGTTTCCATAAATGATACAGTTAATAATTCTTTATCAAATTCAAATCCTGCTTCACAATCGCCTCCATCGCCACCAACAAATAATTCAAAACAATATTCATCAGTACATCCATCAGCAGTAGAAATTACCAGACAAACTGCATACACACCACTTTCGGTATAAATATGTTCAGCGTCATATGTTTCAGCAACGGTGCCATCGCCGAAATACCATGTGGTTGAAACAATATCTCCACCTGCTGTTGAATTATTTTCAAAATGTACAACCCAGCCATCAGGCGTTAATTCAGTTGATGCAACTAGATAATGTGCTTCACAAGGTCCTCCAGTTTCTTCCACTGTAATTTCATCACAAAATGTATGTGTGCAACCATCTGCCGTAACAATTGTTAAACAAACTTCATAGTCGCCTGCAACATCATAGGTATGGAAAGGATTCATTGCATCAGAAACACCTCCATCTCCAAATTCCCAATAATAAGAAATGATATCAGCGCCTGCACCATCAGCAGTTTCTATAAAATGTACTGTTAAACCATCAGCATCCCATTCGAAATCTGCCTCGCAATCGCCACCTGCACCTTCAACAACCACTTCAAAACAATATTCGTCAACACAACCTGCACCTGTTTCAATTACAACACAAACATTATAAACGCCGGGTTCTGTAAAAAGATGCCATGGGTCAGAAGGAGTGCCTGCGGTTGTTTCGGTAAATGTTGTGCCATCACCAAAAATCCAGGTATACGTAACAATATCTACATCAGGTGTAACACTTGCTAAAAAATGATAATTCATTCCATCAACTGCTGCAATTGATGCAGTAACCATACAATCACCACCAACACCTTCTACAACAACTTCATTGCAATATTCAGCAACACAACCTGATGCAAAATGAACAACAAGACAAACATTATAAACGCCCGGTTCAGCGTAAGTATGTGACGGATTTTCACCATCAGCAGTACTGCCATCACCAAAAGTCCACATATAGGAATCTACATCTCCAGGACCCGGCTCTGTATTACTATTAAAGAAAAATGTCATGCCATCAACTTCAAAATCGTAGTTGGCAAAACAATCTGCAGCAGCAACCGGAATATTACTTTCGCATTTATCGTCATAACATCCACCATCACCGTGAATGGTTAAACAAACATCGTATTCACCAGGCTCAGCATAAGTATGAACAGGGTTTTCCTCTGTTGATGTTGTGCCATCACCAAAATCCCATGTCCAACCTAAAATTGGTCCCGGGTCGGCAGTTGAAAAATCAGTAAAACTGACAGTCATGCCACTAACATTGAATTCAAATGCTGCATTACAATCCGACACAGGGGCTGTGGCGAACATGTTTAATCCTGCAAGCATTAAAATACCAAGAATAAAATTTTTCATTGTGCGGTTTATTTAATGTTGAATAATTAATTGTTTGTGATAAATACCGGAATCGGTATTTATTTGAATAATATAATTTCCTGAAGCAATAGTTTCAGTATTTAATTCTGCACTATTACCTGATAGTTTTTGTGAATAGATAACCTGGCCAAGCTGATTAAGAATATTAAAATTGCCTTCCATTATTTGTGGTAACGAAATTTTTACCATTGCATCAGCAGGATTAGGGTATGTATGAATATTAGAATTAATATAATTATTTATTGAATTGGTAAATTGTATTGCAACCGCAGAATCGCAAACAGTTTGAACAGGAATAATATTTCCCTGCTGATCAATAACCTGTGGTAAGCTAATACAGAAACTTAATACAGCAGCAATCTGATCATCCGTTTTTCCGGCAATATTATCTTCCATTACAAAACTTAATTCACCAAAATGATTATAACCGGTGCGGGATATTTGGTTGATTCGGGTTACCGAAACACTTAAAATGCCATTCAGCGTATCATTACTTTGCAGATAAATTAAATCTTCACCCGGTGTGCCTAACCAACCGGAATTAAATGTGGCTTTGATACTGTCTTTATTTATAATGGTTTTATCATAAATAATTTCAAAAGCAGCACCATAAATATTTGAAGCCGGTGAAATTGCCGTTCCAAAATTAATTGGCACCACAACTTTTGAACCGGCGTAAACAGTATCTGATAATAAATCAATACTAATAGCCGCATCATCAGGGCCACCTTCATAAGCAACAGGAACATACGCCCCGCGTAATAAACCATAATTATTTAATAAAGGAATGGTATCAGCATCGTTGATTATTCCATCACCATTACAATCTGAAAATTTCGGGTTATTGGCCACCACACCAACCGGCTCAGGCCATTCATCACAAAAAGCTTCATCCCAGTCACCATCCTCATCATCACGGTCGGGACCAAGTAATCCATAATAAATACCAATTGGTAATAAGTCGATATAGTTACAAATACTATCGCCATTTGCATCTCCCGGCCAAACACAACCCGCTTCACCCGCAACAATAATGGCTAAAATACCGGTTGCACATAAATCATCCTCTCCGCATACTTCGTATATCAAAAAGTCTGTTCCTGTAAAACCCGCATCTATCGAAATGGCATAACTGCCTTCCGGTAATGCATCATCGTCATAATCAATAAGCACACTTGCTGGTCCGGCTAAGATGTCTGTTTCCAGCGATTCTCCCGGGTCAATATCAACATCATTGGCAAGTAAATCAATAATTACCGTTGTGCCTTCGCATAAGCGGATAGTATCGTTTGTTACAACCGTTACCGTTTGTCCGCTCAAAACTGAACCCCAACTCAATATCACGAGCCATGCCACCAGTATGGTGAACTGCTTTCCGTTTAGTATATTTTTCAAATGCATGATCGGCCTGTTTAGATAATTCCAATGTAAAGAAACAGCTTCTTTCTACATAGAAAAAGTACATTTTTTAATTATTTCCGCAGTTTCCGACCTGTTTTTAGGCGATTTTTATCACCTTTTAGTGATAAAATAGTTATAATTTGCTGATAATCAATATATTACAATTATTACAAGAATCTCATTTTTACACCCTAAGTGATAGGTTTCCGATAAAAAGTAGTATTTTTCCGTCCCTTTAATATGTATAAAAGTAAAATGATTGAAATGCTCAGGCATTTCAGCACCAAAGAGCTTAGTCGGTTTTCCGATTACCTTGCTTCTCCCTTCTTCAATAAAGACGAGGAGTTGTTGGTTTTTTATAACTACATCAAAAAATACGCACCTGAATTTGATTCAAAAAATATCGACAAGGATAAACTACTGGTAAAGGGAATTCCCGGGCTTTCTATTACCGAGAAAAAAATTGGGTATATGATGAGCGATATTGTTGAACATTGCGAAAATTATATTCGTTACAACAACCATTTTGAAGAAGATATTGAAGGGTATGTGCATTTGTTAAGCACATATAATAAATGGGGGACTGATAAATTATTTGAACAAACATTACGAGAAGCCAGAAATACGCTAACTAAAAACCCTTTCCGTAATGCCTCCTATTTTTTTAAAGAGTATTTATTACAAAGCGAGGTTAATTTATTTTTTGATCGCCAAAAAAAGCGCGCATATGATGCAAGTTTGCAGGAAGCAGCTAATTTCCTCGACTTATTTTATATTTCAACTAAATTAAAATATAGCTGCGAATTAATTAATCGTCAGAAACTGGTAGTTACTGATTATAAATTACGTTTGCTGAAAGAAATATCTGATCACCTCGCTGAAAATAGTTATACTGAATATCCATCTATTACAATATATTATCAAATTTTGATGACATTTATTGATACGGATACTGATGTTCACTTTGAAGAATTAAAAAAACTACTGGATGAGCATACCGGAAAATTCCCTGCATCAGAAGCGAGAGATATGTATGCTTATGCTCAAAATTATGCGATTCGGAAAATAAATGCAGGCGAAAAAAGGTTTCTGCGTGAATATTTCGACCTGTCAAAATCAGCACTCGAAAAAGAACTGTTATTGGTTGATGGAGATTTGTCGCCGTGGACCTATAAAAACCTTGTTATTACTGCATTACGCGTTGGTGAATTTGACTGGGCTGAACAATTTATTCGCGATTACAAATCGAGCATCAACGAAAAATTCAGAAGTAACGCATATAGCTATAATCAGGGTGCGCTATTGTTTTTTAAAGGGCAATACGGGGAAGCTTTGCGTTTAATAAATCAGGTAGAATACACCGATATTTTTTATGCGCTCGATACCCGAACCATGCAAATTAAAATATATTATCAGTTGGATGAATGGGATCCGATGCAAAGTGCTATTGAGGCATTTAAAGTTTATTTGCGCAGAAATAAAACACTAAGTGAAAATGTAAAGGTGTTATATAATAATTTCTTGAAATATACCGATAAACTTTCGCGACTTACAAAACGCGATAAGCCAAAACTGCTGGAATTAAAACAACGTATTGAAGAGTCGAAACAAGTTGCCGACCTGGGTTGGTTGCAACAAAAAGTGGATGAAAAATTGATAGACCCGAAGCGTTAAAAGCCCACTACATTTTTCAACATTTCTTTATAATAAAAAAGGCTGTCCACAAATGAACAGCCTTAAATTTTTAATTCGTTTATAAATTAACGCGCAACAATAAATTGCACCGTTAATATTTTATCGCCCTGTTTTAGCTGACCGAAATAATAACCTTGTTCCAATGTTTTTACATTGTAGGAAAATTCCAATCCACCGTATTCATCAATGGTAATCACGTCGGTTTGAATTACACGACCTGTGATATCTATAATACTAAATGTTGCATCACCCGGATTAATATCCATCACCCTGAAATTAGCAAATTCGCTTGTTGGGTTAGGAAAAACACCTAACTGTTGAACATCAACAATTATGTCTTCATCGGTAGCAATTCGGTCAAATTGTAAATAATTGGCACCTCCCGGTAAAAAAGAAGCAAGATGTGCTTTGGTAGCATCATAAGCAGGATCATCAGCAAGATTATCCCATTCATAAGGGTCAATATTTCTGTTTTTACCGATATGATATAATTCTTCCTGAAATACACTTAATGCTTCATTACAAGCCGGTGCAACTGCACCATTAGTTTGGTAGCGGATATAATGCCACTCATCATCGCGCACACTATATTGCGGGAAGCAAAATCCTTCGTCGTAACCATGCAATTGTAATGCAGAAACTACCGGACGATCCCACGGAGTGTTTGGGTTGGCCAAAATTGGTAATAAACTTTTTCCATCTAAATAATCAGAGCCATCAGGGAAATGCGGAAAAGCAACACCTGCCATTTCTAATACTGTTGGCATAATATCTAAGTTACTAACCACACGTTTGGTAGTTTTTTTCGCAGGTGCGCGCATGTCGGCAATTACTAATGGAATACGCACATCTGTTTCCCACATGGTGCCTTTACGCCAGTGCGTTTTTTCACCTAATGAGTATCCGTGATCACTGGTGATAATAAAAACGGTATTATTAAATATTTCAGGGTGCGATTTTATTTCATTGTAAAAACGACCAATTTGTGCATCCATAAATTTAATTGATGCTAAATAGGCAATAATACCATTTGCACGTTCTGATTCCTGAAGGATAAATAATTTTTCTGCATCCGTTAATCCAGCGCCAATAGGTGGTGGTGGAACTTCAGCCATCATAATATCGCCAAATTGTAAAAAGTCAGGATGTACATAGTCTTCCTCATTCAAAACTTTCCCAACTAAGTCGTCAGGTAATGCATAATAATCACTCCACAACGGATCCGGCTGCGGAGGCATTACTACACCGTTTGGTGGTGTTGCGCCTACAGGATCATTATATGGTTTGTTATACGGGTCCTGATAATAATCAGTATTATAAAATGGTAAAAAATATTTTTCAGGAACGTAAAACGGTCCATGTGGACGTTTATATCCTACAGTGAGGAAAAATGGTTTATTACAATATGTTTCAGGATTATCAGCATAATCTTGTATAAAAGAAATTGCAGAATCGGTGATAATATAATCTACCATTTCCGATTCAAGCGAATCTGGAATTGGTGTAAAGAAAAATCCATTAACACCATCATCATTTACACCACCGTAATCCAAAATAACATCCATATCGCCACCTTGTCCGTATGAAAATGCCTTGCTCCACGATAAATCTTTTTCGCAGGCAGGAACATTCGATGTATCATAATCCGGCAAACCAACATAACAATGCATTACCTTGCTCAACATATAAGTATAGTATCCGCCACTGTCTTTTAATAACTCCGGCATCGTAAAAATTGTTGGATTGCCATTTGCTACGGTAAAGTTTTTCCTGAAATTTTTACAGCCGATATCATCATTATTATACACTTTAGTATAGTAAGTGTCCTTACCTGTAATTAAACTGGTGCGGCTTGGTGCACATTTTGGTCCGGCGCAATATGCATTCAGGAAGGTAGTCCCCTTTTTTGCAATTTTTGCAATATTTGGGGTTTTGGTTTGAGGGTGCCCGTCGAAACCCTGAACGTAATCGTTAAGGTCATCGGCAATAATCAGCACAAAATTCGGTTGCGTGGGAGCCTGTGCTTTAGCCAGAATCATCCCTGCGAGCAATAAAATAAATAATCCTGCTTTTTTCATATGTTTAATCGTGTGGTATTGATATGAGTAACTTAAACTAAAATTAGTTGTTTTCAGGCAAAAATAATTTTTTAAGGGGTAGATTTAATTTCCCAGCGCCTTGATATTTGTTAAAACAACCTCTAAATCGTCGGTAACGCGGTAATCTCTGGCATAAATAAAATTTACCCTGGCCATAATTGCAGGGTCGGTTACTGCAGCATTGCCACCGGTGACAGGAAACAATACACCTTTTTTCAAACGCGGTAACACAACCTGTCCGTTAGCAGTATTTGGAAAATAGCCCACCCAGGTTTTTTTGTTGAACAAAACACTGCCGATATTGGCAAAAAGTCCGCCTTTATTTTTAACAAAAAATATAAGAATTGGTGATAGTAATAATGCTGTAAGTGCAACGATAATATCAAACCATTTTTTTGCTCTTTTGCTTTCCGGCAGGGTAATTTTGAGCTGTATGTCAACAGTATAAATATCACCTGCGGAATTTTTTGAATTACTTCCTATGATACTTAAACTCTGGTCCGGAATAATTTTAAAATCAATCTGCTGTCCAAGGCTTACCATGTGATTTATTATTTCCTGACTACTGATATCTTTTGCACAAAAAATAATTTCATTTGCTTTATATACCTGAATCAATTCGTTTAACATCGAAATATCACCAAGTTCAAGCGCATTATGACTTTTATTTTCTGAAGTGCGCACATAACCAATAATCTGATTACCTAATTGCAATTGATTTAATAACTGATGTGCTCGTTCGGTTTCATCGTCGTTTCCAACAATGAGAATTTTTTTCTCTGGTGTTTCTCCAAAGCGGAAATTCCGGTATTTGATAAAATGCATTACCGAACGCATTGCAATCAATAAAGCAGTATTAAATGCTGCTCCGGCTATAATCATTCCTCTTGAAAAACGATAGGCTTCCGGTAAAAATCCGTAAACAGCTGCAATAAGAATCGTTCCCCAAAACATGCCTCTTACAATACGCGAAATATTTGTAGACCTATCGTAACCTCCGCTAACAAAAATGGATAATATCCATATAATAATATACAACGGAATATTAACCAATAAATAGGTTAGGGGATATTGACCACCTTCGATATATTTAATATAATATTCCCAATATTCTTTAACCACATACATGCCGCCTAAAAAAACTAAGGCATCTAATAAAGGCATTGCGATTGCACGAATAAAGCGCATTGTAGTTGCTAAAAAAGCTCTGAAATAAATAGCGATATTCAATAAAAATATAAATACACCTGCGCGTCGACCAACAAAATGTTTTTGAGCGAAAATAATCATCGCATTATAAAACATTTTTACATAATTAAAACTGGCTTTTTTTGTGCTTTCTCCTTTGTAGTGAATAATTCTTGTTTCCGGAAAATAATAGTTTTTATATCCGCCTTTTACAATCCGGTAACTTAAATCAATATCTTCGCCGTACATAAAAAAGTCCTCATCCAGCCAGCCGATTTTATCCAGGGCTTCTTTTCTGATAAGCATAAATGCCCCGGCCAAAACATCAACCTCATGTGTTTCATTTTCACTTAAAAAACCGAGATGATATTTGCCGAATATTTTCGATTTCGGAAACAAATTTGCCAATCCGAAAACCTTGTAAAACGCCACTTCCGGGCTAGGAAAACCACGTTTGCTTTCTGGTAGAAAATTGCCTTTGCCGTCAATCATTTTAACGCCCAAGCCACCTGCATCAGGATGAGTATCCATAAAATGAATACATTTTTCAAACGTATCTTCTTCAACAACAGTATCCGGATTAAGCAGTAAAACATATTTGCCTTTTGCAATAGCAATACCCTGATTATTTGCTTTCGAAAATCCGCTATTTTGCTGATTGGCAATTACAGATACGGGTGTATGCTGACCGGCTTGCTGAACAAATTTTTGGGTAATGAATTCTACACTGCCATCAACCGAATGATTATCTATAATAATAATTTCTGCATCAATTTTAGCACAGGCTTTTAATGCCGATAAAACAGCTTGTTCAAGAAAATACTTGACATTATAATTAACAATAATTACCGAAAGCTGGGTCATTCGTTTTGCATGTAATTTTCAAAAGGGCGTCGTGTTGCCAATGAACGCGCTAAAGTGAGTTCATCAGTATATTCCAATTCACCACCAAAAGAAATACCTCTTGCAATGGTAGTGATTTTTAAATTTTTATTCGTAATTTTTTTTGTGATATAAAATACCGTTGTGTCTCCTTCGATATTTGGATTAAGCGCCATAATTATTTCAGTGTAATTTCCTGAGTTCGCTTTGTCAATCAATTTATCTATAAACAGTTGCTCAGGGCCAACACCTTCCATTGGTGAAATTACCCCACCTAATATATGATATTCACCAAAAAACTGATTCGTGCTTTCAATGGCAATTAAATCGCGCAAACTTTCAACCACACAAATTACTTTATGGTCGCGTTTGCCGTTGTTGCAAATGGTGCAGTTACTTCCGGCAATATCCGCAATATTATTACAATTGGGGCAAAAATAAATATCGGTTTTAAGTTTCAGAATGGCATTTGAAAATGCTTCAACATCTTCTTTTTTTTGTTTTAATAAATGCAGTACCAGCCGCAATGCCGTTTTTTTTCCGATGCCGGGCAATTTTGAAAATGCCGACACCGCTTGTTCCATCCATTGAGAAGGTAAATTCACGCTCGCCGTTAATTAATTATTGAGAAACCTTTTTCCCGTTAATACTGATTACTTTACAATTTTCCAGTTTGTTGCCGTTTGCAACACCCTTCATAATAATTTTATCGCCCAACTTAACCATATTGGCATCAGCTACATTTTGCTCGAGGAAATAACATTTAATTCCGAATGGGTCATTGTTTAAGCCTTTTAATGCAAAGTATGAACCTGCTTCAAAATCGTTTCCTGTTTCGCTTACTTCTCCTTCAATTTGTAACACAAGGTTATCATACTTTTTGCGGTAAACTTCTTCATCAGTTCTAAATTCTTGTGACATTGCTTCGGCAGACAATACGGCACTCACATCTGCTTCTACGATATCCACCACCATCGCTGATTTCAGCATGCGACTTCCGCCAACTATAAGCAGGGCGCTAATCACAAAAGAAGCAATGGTTAATGGAAAAGTTTTACTTTTTGATTCATCTTGTGACATGAATCTTTGGTCACTCATTACCATATATCGTCCTGTTTCATACAAATGAAACACAATAGGCAGTGCGAAACGGCCTAACATAAAAGGCTCCCAGTTAGGCACCAGGTTGAACTTAATTATACCAAACACAGCTCCGGGAATCAATAGCCAGAAAGTGAGGAGTGTAACCCATCCCGCTGTGTTCTGACCAAGATAGAATCTGTCGGCGCCGGCACTACCGCCTAAGAGTGCCAGTATTATGCTTGTCTTTTTTGATTTCATTTCATTTATTGCTACCCACAAAAATAGATACAATTGTATGATTTCGTGTAAAGGGCCAAATTTGTGACATTTTTAAAAACCGCAAAAATGCCTATTTTTGTGGCCGGAGTCAACGATTTATGATTTAAATACAGCATATTTGTATTGACAACAGCAGTCCATGACACCACCCAAGTTCAAGTTAATGAAAAGAATTGTGCTATTCCTTTGTCTGGGATTAATGTGCTCGCATGCACGTGCTCAGCAATATATTGAGGTTGGCGTTTTTGGTGGTTTAAGCAACTACCAGGGCGACCTTGCTCCTGTGGCATTTGTGCCTAAGGAAACCCACTCCGCATTTGGCGTATTTTACAAGTTTAATATTAATTACTGGATGGCCTTTAAAGGCAGTCTTTACAGCGGATTAATTTCCGGTAACGACGATAACTCCACGGAAGAATGGAAACAACAGCGCAATTTGAGCTTCCAAACACCAATTCAGGAAGCATCTGTTTATTTTGAGTTATTCCTTAAAAAATACAACCCTAAATACAAGTGGAATATCATGTCGCCCTATATCTTTTTTGGCGTTTCCATGTTTCACTTTAACCCAAGAGCAAATTATGACGGTGTTTGGTACGACCTGCAACCACTTGGAACAGAAGGACAGGGCAATCCGGCTTACCCCGACCGTATACCATATAAACTAACGCAATATGGCTACCCAATGGGGTTTGGTATAAAGGGCTCCGTTACCAAATATTGGAACATCGGTCTGGAAATGGGCTACCGAAAAACAAAAACCGATTACCTCGATGATGTAAGCACAACCTACATCGCGAAAGAAATTTTATTAGCCGATAACGGTGACATTGCCTGGCAGTTATCAAACCGTACCGATGAAATGAATGGCGGAACCGAAGTGCTGAGAGATGATAAAAAGTATCGCGGTGATGACACTAACAAAGATTGGTATATCTTTACAGGCGTAACCATCTCAAGAAACATAGAAGTAAAGGGATGGGAAAGCAGAAAATATAAAGCCAGCGATAATCCTAAGAAGCCGGGACTCAAAAAATCAAGGAAAAAGATGTCCTGTCCGGGGATTAACCAAAAGCTTTAACCCGCTCAAAACCACACACTGTTGATTTTTTTCGACACCTGACACAATAAAAGTGTCATTTTTAAGTTAATATAACTGGTCAATTTTACCTTGTTATCCAACAAATCACTATTTTTGTTTAAATTAAACAAACTCAAAGATCGGATGAAGATAGTTCAACTCCTCGGTTTAATGTTTCTCTCTGGTACTATGCTTGCCCAGCAACCCTATTTTGAAGTGGGTTTGTTTGGTGGTGTAGCTAACTATTATGGTGATATGACCCATGACTATGTGGTGTTAAAGGAATCTCATCCTGCTTATGGTGGATTTATCAAATACAACATGGATCCTAAAAAAGGATTCAAATTCAATATTTACAGCGGAACCGTTTCTGCTGCCGATAAAAACAGCGATCGCGCAAACCTCAATGCTCGTAACCTCAGTTTTACATCTAATGTTACTGAAGTAGCTTTTACTTTTGAATATAACTTTTTGGGTTATCGCCCTGTAGAATTCAAACAACGTATTTCACCATATGCATACGCAGGTTTGGCAGGATTTCATTTTAATCCGCAAGCATATTATGAAGGTGAATGGTACGATTTACAACCACTCGGAACCGAAGGTCAGGGAATGGAAATTTTCCCTTTCCGTGAAAAATATCGCTTATATGAATTTGCCATTCCTTTTGGGGTGGGATTTAAATTCGCGATGACTGAACGCTGGAACGTTGGTTTAGAATACGGTGCAAGATGGACATTTACCGATTATCTGGATGATGTGAGCCGCACTTATGTTGATCGTAACTTATTAATTGAAGCAAACGGTATCGATTCATACAACCTTTCAAACCGAAGTGGCGAATATTTATTGGGTGAACCATTTGATTATCAAAACAACGACTGGAGAGGTGATCCTACCAACAATGATTGGTACATGTGGTTTGGTATAACACTCAGCCGAAATATGATTAAAGGTGTTGAAGAGGGTTTCAGAACATCAACAAAAGATATTCTTGGTTGCCCCGGCCCGCGTCATATTAATAAAGTGAAGAAAAAAAGATAATTTAATCTATAATATTTAAAACGGGAGCATCAATTGATCTCCCGTTTTTTTATGTTCATAACCCAATTACATTTATTGTAAAATAGATTTACTTTCGAGCCTTAAGCCATACACAATGTCGACCTGGTTTTTTCTGATATTATTAATCATTTATTTCCTTTGTTTGTTTACCATTTCCTGGTTTACATCGCGTAAGGCAACTCAAAATTCTTACTACCTCGGTAATAAATCATCTCCTTGGTACGCCGTGGCATTTGGATTAATTGGTGACTCATTAAGTGGAGTAACATTTGTTTCAGTGCCCGGAAATGTTGCCACTCAGCAATTTGGTTATATGCAAATTGTAATTGGTTATTTATTGGGTTATTTTATTATTGCTGTTGTTTTATTACCGCTGTATTATAAATTAAATCTCACCTCCATTTATACCTATCTCGGACAACGTTTTGGGAAAAATGCACAAAAAACCGGTTCGTTTTATTTTATTGTATCGCGTTTGGTTGGCGCAGCGTTTCGATTATATGTTTCAGCTACCGTTTTGCAATTATTTATTTTCGACCCTTGGGGTGTGCCATTTGAAGTAACTGTTTCTATTGTTATAATTTTGATTTTATTATATACTTACCGCGGCGGAATTAAAACACTGGTTTGGACCGATACCTTGCAATCATCATTTTTATTACTCGGTGTTATTCTGTCCATACTTGCCATTTCCAATGCTTTACATTTAGATTTTGGCGGTATTGTAAATACAGTATTGCACAGTGAACACAATCAAATATTTTTTTGGGATGTTAAAGCACCCAATTATTTCTGGAAACAATTTATCAGCGGCGCATTAATTGCGGTGGTAATGACCGGCCTTGATCAAAACATGATGCAAAAAAACTTAAGTATGCGCACGTTGCCGGAAGCACAAAAAAATATTATCTGGTTTAGTGTGGTGCTTATTTTTATCAATTTAATGTTTGTTTCACTCGGTGCATTATTGTATGAATACATTGGTGTAATGGGTATTGCTGCTCCCGACCGGACAGATTATTTATTCCCGATACTCGCTTTGGACCATCTCGGTGTTTTTGCTGCTATCGTATTTATTTTAGGAATTGCCGCAGCAACTTTTTCCAGCGCCGATTCAGTATTAACAACATTAACCACCTCTTTTTGTATAGATATTTTGGGTTGGGATGTTTCAAAACAAGAAACACCGGAACATAAAAAACAACGCCATATCATACATGTGCTGTTTGCCGTATTATTGTTAGGTGTGATTATTGTTTTTAATGCAATAAATAATGATGCTGTTATTAATCAGGTATTTGCAGTGGCAGGATATACCTACGGGCCTTTATTAGGATTGTTTGCATTTGGTATTATTACCAAACGTTTAATTTTTGATAAGATAGTTTTACTGGTATGTTTGATACCACCGTTTTTATCTTATTATCTGAATATACATTCAAAAGAATTATTTAATGGATATCAGATAGGTTACGAATTATTGCTTATTAATGGTATTTTGACATTCGTTGGATTATTACTAATTTCATCCTCGAACCGCAATAAACAAGTTAAATTATAATTATATGGCTGAGAAGTATCGCAAGAAAAAATTGTTTAAAGTAAAAGACTGGACCGAATTAAGTGCGCAGTCGAGCTGGCGAATGTTTAAAATAATGGCAGAGTTTGTTGATGGATTCGAAACTATGGATAAAATTGGGCCATGTGTTTCAATTTATGGTTCAGCCAGAACAAAACCCGATCATAAGTATTATAAATTGTCGGAACAAATTGCAGCTAAACTTGTACATGAAGGATTTGGTATTATAACAGGCGGCGGACCCGGTATTATGGAAGCCGGCAACAAAGGTGCTTATAAAGAAGGCGGGAAATCAGTAGGATTAAATATCGAATTACCATATGAACAAAGTCATAATCCTTATATTGATTATGATAAACTGATAAATTTCAAATACTTTTTTGTCCGCAAAGTAATGCTTGTAAAATATGCACAGGCATTTATTTTTATGCCGGGTGGTTTTGGAACATTAGATGAAATGTTCGAAGCACTAACATTAATTCAAACCCATAAAATTGAACGCGTTCCTGTTATTCTTGTAGGTAAAGCCTATTGGAAAGGATTATTGGCTTGGGTTCGTGAAACAATGTTGCATAAAGAACATAATATCAGTGAAGAAGATTTGGATTTATTTTATATCACAGATGATGCTGAAGAGGTGGTGAAACACATTTCTGCATTTTATGCCACTTCACATTTAAGACCTAATTTTTAATATCACATAATGGCAATTGTTACATCCATCACTCATCTTAAAGTTGGTGATAAAGCTCCTGCATTTAAAGCATACGACCAAAATGGAAAATTATTTAATTCCACAACTTTAAAAGGTAAACCTTATGCCTTGTATTTTTATCCCAACGATGACACTGAAACCTGTACAAAGCAGGCTTGTAACATTCGCGACAATTATACTGCACTGCAAAAAGCCGGTTTAACGGTTATTGGTGTTTCACACGCAGCGGTAGACTCGAAAAAAAAGTTCGCTCAAAAATATCAACTGCCTTTTACATTATTGGCGGATACAGATTTAACCATTGTTAAAGCTTATGGCGTTTATGGCGATAAATTGTTTATGGGTAAAACAATTACCACAATTCATCGTTTAACATTTATCGTCGATGCAAAAGGCATCATCTCCAAAATCATACACAAAGTTTGGGCAGGAAAAGCTGCCGAACAAATGCTGGAAGCCTAAAAACAAGATTAGGAAATGTGTAACTAAATTGTCATTTTTGTGTTTATATGTATAAACATACATGTAACTACATATATTTAATTTTTAAATCAAAGAAATGAAAAAAATCAAGGCGTATCATCTCCTCGCGTTAACACTTATTATCTCAATCATCAGTGGTTTATCTACTATTGCAAGTGCAAAGGAAAATGGTGCGCCGTCTGCAAATACGGGCTCTCCGGGTGACGGAAAGTCATGCGCACATGTTGACTGCCATACCGGATCGGCCGTGCCAAAAGATGGTTTAATTATTACAAATGTTCCGGCAAGTGGTTATTTATCAGGGGAAACTTATTTAGTTACAGTAACGGTAGAAGAATTGGATGTAGTTAAATTTGGTTTCCAGGCATCACCTCAAAACGAAGACGGTGATGTATTGGGCTCAATGGATTTAATCAGTGCAACAGATACCAAATTTGTTGGAGGCGGAAAATATATTACCCATACACTAACCGGAACAGCCGGAACCGGCAGCAGAACCTGGACTTTTAACTGGACGCCGGAAGACGCGCATGGTGATGTAACATTTTATGTTGCGGTAAATGCAAGTAATAATGGCGATAATGCTTCAGGTGATAAAATATTTACTTCATCGGTTAGAATGTCGGAAGACCCGGATAATATTCCGTTAACCATTGAACAAATAAATAATATCCGATTTGATATTCAGGCGCTGGTGCAGGATGAACTAAATTTAACTGTTGCTACAGCTGTAAACGATGCAATTATTATTGACATCATAGATTTAAACGGAAGATTGGTTTCAGCAAACAGTTTTGATTATTCGAACGGAACATTTTCGTTGCCGGTAGATAATCTTAATTCAGGAATGTATTTTGTACGCATAAGTAATGCACAGGGTGCAACTACGAAACAGTTTTTTAAGAATTAATTCCATTTTGTAATTTTGATTAACAAAAAACGCCAATCTTGCAATAAGATTGGCGTTTTGATTTTATAGTTAAAATTAATTTATTCTTTTTCTTCTTTAGCAACTTGTTCTTTGCCTGATTCTTCGTCCATTTTTTCTTTTGCTTCAGCAATTGCTTTTTCTTCAACTTCAGTAGCTAAAACACCTTTTTCATCTAAAATGGCAAACCATTTTATAAATTTTTTAATGTCGCTGAAGTGCACTTTTTCTTTATCGTAATCCGGTAATACTTTTTCAAAATAGGCAGATAGGGTTGCATTATCTGATTTTGCATCTACCGGTGGATTACTGTCTTTTTGTGCATAAGCTTTTAACAAAACATCAAGCAATTCAACAGTATCGTCAGCGGTGTAGATGGAAATATTATCGAGTGGGGAAAATAAATGTTCCCGGTTAGAAATAAATTTTGTCCAACCCTCTGTTAATGAAGTAACTATGAGCCCTGATGGCTTGTGGGATTCCATTTTATACAAGCCGCCCATTCCGGTAATTGAGGTAATATCTCTGAAACGCATAATTTAATTTTGCGCAAAGTTAAGGAAACCATTCCATGTTTTAATTGTTTTAACCTTTGTCAGTGCATTTCACTGTGTATATTTGAGGTTCATTTCGATTTTTTTACGCTTGCAATATGGAATTTAAACTTACCAGCAAATTTACCCCAACCGGCGACCAGCCGGAAGCCATAAAACAACTTACTGAAGGTATTGAAGCCGGTGAGCCGGCACAGGTTTTATTAGGTGTTACAGGTAGTGGTAAAACGTTTACCATTGCCAATCTGATTCAGCAAACGCAAAAACCAACCCTTATTTTATCGCATAACAAAACCCTGGTTGCGCAATTGTATGGTGAGTTTAAACAGTTTTTTCCTGAAAATGCAGTGGAATATTTTGTGAGTTATTACGACTATTATCAGCCGGAGGCATATATATCAACTACCGATACTTTTATTGAAAAAGATTTGGCTATTAACGCAGAGGTTGAAAAATTACGCCTCAAAACTACGTCCAGTTTACAAAGTGGGCGGCGAGATGTAATTGTTGTGGCAACTGTTTCCTGTATCTATGGTATGGGCAATCCGACCGAGTTTAAAGAAAGTGTTGTTCGGGTGAATGTTGGGGATAAAATTTCAAGAAATTATTTGTTGCACCGACTGGTAGATGCGTTGTATTCGAGGGCAGCTTTGGATTTTAAAAGAGGTAATTTTCGGGTAAATGGTGATGTGGTGGATATATTTTTGGCCTATGCCGATCATGGTTACCGGATTACATTTTTTGGGGATGAAGTGGAAGAAATAGAAGTGTTTAATCCCGAAACTGGAAAGGCAACGGAGAAACAAAAAAACGTAGCAATTTTTCCTGCTAATTTATATATTGCTCCACGAGATATTCTGCCATCAATTATTCACGAAATTCATGCTGAATTAGATGCTCAGGTAACTTATTTTGAAAGTATCGGAAAATATATTGAAGCCAAACGTTTAAGTGAACGTGTGAATTTTGATATTGAAATGATTAAAGAATTAGGATACTGTTCCGGTATTGAAAATTATTCGCGTTTTTTCGACAGGAGAAAATCAGGGCAGCGACCATTTTGTTTAATTGATTATTTTCCGGATGATTATTTATTGGTAATTGATGAAAGCCACGCTACCATTCCTCAGGTGGGTGCCATGTATGGTGGCGACAGAGCCAGAAAAATGAACCTGGTAGAATATGGATTCCGCTTGCCAAGCGCGATGGACAACCGTCCGCAAAATTTTGATGAATTTATGGGATTATTAAATCAAACGGTTTATGTTAGTGCAACACCGGGCGATTTTGAATTGAAACAAAGTGAAGGCGTTATTATTGAACAGGTAGTGCGCCCGACAGGTTTATTGGATCCGCCAATTGAAGTGCGCCCATCATTAAATCAAATTGATGATTTATTGCACGAAATTGATGAACGAATAAAAGTAAACGAACGCGTTTTGGTTACAACATTAACCAAACGGATGTCGGAAGAATTATCGAAATATTTATTAAAAATGAGTGTGAAATGTAAATACATTCACAGTGAAGTAGAAACATTGGAACGTGTTGAAATATTACGCGATTTACGCTTAGGAAAAATAGATGTTTTAGTCGGTGTAAATTTATTGCGAGAAGGATTGGACCTACCGGAAGTTTCGTTGGTTGCAATTTTAGATGCAGATAAAGAAGGATTTTTACGCAATACACGAAGCCTTACTCAAACTGCAGGACGTGCTGCGAGAAATTCGAACGGAAAAGTAATTATGTATGCCGATAAAATTACCGAAAGTATGCAACGTACTATTGATGAAACCAACCGTCGCAGAGCAAAACAAATTGCTTATAATACAGAACATAATATTACGCCAACAACAATTTTAAAATCGACTGACGATATATTTAAACATAATATCGGACAAGGTGCAAGAAAAGACGATCCGCAACCATATCTGGAACCACAAGACAGAATGGAAATGGGACTTGTTGCCGATCCGGTTGTATGCATTTAATGAGCAAACCACAGTTGGAAAAAGCAATTATTGCTGCAAAGAAAAAAATGTTGCAGGCTGCAAAAGACATGGACTTTTTGGAAGCCGCCAGATTAAGGGATGAAATGTATGCATTGGAAAAAATTATTGATAGCAGAGTAGATTAAGCTTGTTAATTTTGTAAGGTGCATTTTTTTACTTGCTATCAAGATTGGCTATTTAATTTTTCAGATTATTTATGCAACACTTTCTGCGCAATAATTTGCTATGCAACATTTTTTTAATTTAGTAATTGGACGTAAACAGCTTCAATTACACTAAAAATTTGCACCTGCAAAAGTATTTATTTTGTGGTTTTTTTCGCTTATAATCACTGCAATAAAGAATGAGGCGTTTATGATTTCAATCATAAACCGCTGGAACATGCCGAGATACTTTTGTATCAACAAAATCGATATGTTATGAAAGCTACAATTTATGGTTTATCTACTCTCTTCCTGTTAACATTAATAATGGCATGTGGAGGTTCCGGTGCTGAAAAAGGGGCCAATTCGGGGACACCTCCAAAAAGCATGGTAGCAGATATTGAATCTTATGATCCAAATAGGGGTGTAGGAAAATTTACGGCTGAGAATGTAGTTCTTGGTCCATTAGACGATGCTATGGCTGCAGAAGGTGAAGCTATTGCAAGTACAAAATGTCAGTCATGTCACAAATTAACTAATGAAAGACTGGTTGGTCCCGGTTGGCAAGGTGTTACATCCCGCAGAACTGCCTATTGGATAATGAACTTCATTACAAATCCTGAACCTATGATTGATAAAGATCCTCAATTACAAGCTCAACTCGAAATATGTTTGGTGCGCATGCCAAATCAAAATCTTGTAGATCAAGATGCGCGCAAGATTGTTGAATTTATGCGTAAAAATGATGGCGTAAAATAATTTATCACATTAATTATAAATATATGAAAAATAAGCAACTACCTATAAGCAGAATAACACTGCTTATTTCGTTATTCATTTTGTTTACGCTCAGTGCATGTAAACCCAAAAATGTAGCAAATGCCATTAGTGGCGATGCAGCAGAAAAAGCTTATGTCGCTCCGGGAGAGTACGATGAATATTACAATTTTGTTTCCGGAGGATTCAGCGGACAAATGTCGGTGTATGGTATTCCAAGTGGCAGGTTATTACGGGTGATACCTGTTTTTTCTGTTGACCCTGAAAAAGGTTGGGGTTATAGTGAAGAAACTAAACCAATGTTAAATACATCACACGGTTTTGTGCCTTGGGACGATTTACATCATACCGAATTATCACAAACGAACGGCGAAATTAATGGAAAATGGGTTTTTGCAAATGCCAAGAATACACCTCGATTAGCACGTATCGATTTAAAAACATTTAAAACAGCCGAAATTCTTGAATTGCCAAATAGCGGTGGTAATCACAGTTCACCATTTGGTACCGAGAATTCAGAATATATTGTTGCAGGCACAAGGTTTAGTGTTCCACCTGATGGAGCAGGCGGCGACGTTCCTATAGATTCATATAAGGAGAATTTTAAAGGACATATCAGCTTTGTAAGTGTTGACCCTACAACAGGAGAAATGAATATTGCATTTCAATTAAAAACACCGGGTGTGAATTTTGACTTGGCACGTTGCGGAAGGGCAAAATCGCATGGTTGGTTTTTCTTTAGCTGTTATAATACTGAACAAGCAAATACATTGTTGGAAGTAAATGCATCGCAAAAAGATAAAGATTTTATAATGGCAGTGAACTGGAAAAAAGCAGAAGAATATTTAAAAGCCGGAAAAGGAAAAACAATGCCTGTAAAGTATGCACATAATACTTATAATGAAGCAACACATACTGCAGTTTCTGAAATGGAAACAGAAGTTATTGTATTAGATGTAGCTGAATTAAAAGAAATTTGTTACTTTATTCCATGCCCTAAATCACCACATGGTTGCGATGTTGACCCAACGGGAGAATATATTGTAGGCAGTGGTAAATTAGCAGCGATAATACCTGTTTTTAGTTTTGATAAAATGATTAAAGCTATTGAAGACAAAGCTTTTGATGGTGAATTTGAAGGTATACCGGTAATTAAATACGAATCAGCATTATACGGTGAAGTAAAAAAACCGGGCTTAGGTCCATTGCACACTGAATTTGATGGTAATGGATTTGCTTATACCTCATTTTTTGTTTCATCGGAAGTTGTAAAATGGAATATTAAAGATTTAGCAGTGGTTGATAGAGTGCCAACATTTTATTCTGTTGGTCACTTAAGTATTCCTGGTGGAAATACCCGCAAGCCATCACCTAAATATTTAATTGCATATAATAAAATTACTAAGGACAGGTATTTGCCAACGGGTCCGGAATTAGCGCAAAGTGCACAATTGTATGACATAAGCGGTGATAAGATGCAACTAATTCTAGACTATCCAACAATTGGTGAACCACATTATGCACAGTCGGCACCGGCTGACATTATTAGAAATAATGGCCAATTAAAAATCTATAAAATAGAAGATAACCAGCACCCTTATGCAACAAAATCTGAAAAAGATTCACGTGTTGTAAGGGAAGGAAATAAGGTACACGTTTATATGACCTCCGTTAGATCTCACTTTTCACCGGATAATATTGAAGGCATTAAATTGGGAGATGAGGTTTATTTCCATGTAACCAATTTAGAACAAGACTGGGATGTACCGCATGGATTTGCCGTTAAAGGTGCTGCAAATGCTGAGTTGTTAATAATGCCGGGTGAAACTGCAACATTGTTGTGGAAGCCGGATCGTACCGGAATTTTCCCGATGTATTGCACCGACTTTTGCAGTGCATTACATCAAGAAATGCAAGGATATATTCGCGTTTCGCCTGCAGGTAGTAATGTGCCAATTTCATTCAGCTTAGGCAAGAATTCAAGTACTCCTAAATAATCGATATCAATATAAAGGGAACAGATATCGTATAAACTATCTGTTCCCTTTTTTAATGCCAATTAAATTGCAAAAGTTATGCGTAGCTCGAAGATTTCAATTTTAACAAGGATTTTATGCTTTGCCGGTGCAGTTGCTTTGGTGATTTCATTGTTCGTGCCGCTTTGGCGAATAGAACTCGCAGCTCCGCAGTATCCTGAAGGTTTAGTGTTGCTGATTTATCCGGATGATATTGCCGGGGATGTTGAAATAATTAATGGATTAAATCATTACATCGGTATGCAAACTTTACATACTGAGAACTTTATTGAATTTACAATTTTACCCTATCTTATTGGACTTTTTGCATTAATAATTTTGCTGTCAAGTCTAATTGGCAATAAAAAATTATTGTATGCAGTCTTTATACTATTTGTAATATTCGGTGTTGTTGCAATGATTGATTTTTGGAGATGGGAATACAATTATGGTCATAATTTAGATCCTAACGCAGCAATTATTGTGCCCGGTATGGCCTATCAGCCGCCATTAATCGGCTTTAAACAATTGTTAAATTTTGGGGCGTATTCAATTCCTGATATAGGTGGTTGGTTGTTTATTAGCAGTGGCGCATTGCTATTAATAGCCGTGATAGTTGAATTAAACTTGCTGAAAAAATTTAGGAAACCGAAACATACTGTAACTGCATTATTTTTAGTATCAATATTGGCTACTTCATGCAGCCCGAAGGGACCGGAAGTAATTAACTTAAACTATGACCATTGTTCCTCATGCAAAATGACAATAGCCGATAGTAGATATGCCGCGCAATTAATTACCGATAAAGGACGCGTATACAAATTTGATGATGTTACCTGTTTGATTAATTACCTTAATGATAATAAGCAGATTGCAATTGGATCTATTTGGGTTACAAATTTTAATAGTCCTACAAATTGGTTAAATGTAAATCAAGCTTACTTTATTAAATCAAGAAGCCTTCAAAGTCCTATGGGTGGTAATTCGCCTGCATTTGAAAGTAAAGCGAGTGCGGCAATTTATGCCGAAGCAGATACCGGAGAAATTTTTACTTGGGATAAATTAATTCAATTATGAGTGTGATTAGTTTCATCTTATTTACTTGTGCATTGGTTTATGCAAATTGGTCAACCGCTAATACTTTGGTAGTTGGGAAATTAAACCCCTATCAAACTATCAAATCAGCAATTGCTGATGCGGTTGACGGCGATACAATAATCGTATTATCAGGTTTTTACAAAGAGGGTAATATTTCAATTGAAAAGGCAATCACATTCATTGGCGAAAATTTTCCTGTAATAGACGGCGACAGGCGATTCGAGGTAATTACTATTAAATCGAATAATGTAAGTATCAGTGGATTTAAAATTCAACACTCCGGCTTTGCAACATTGGATGACCCGGGTGGTGTAAAAATCATTAATGTATCTAATATTACAATTACGAATAATATATTGTATGATAATTTTTTCGGCGTATATATACAACAAGGCCATAAATGCACTATTAAAAATAATTTAATTGTTGCATTAAACAAAGATGAACAGCAAATCGGAAATGGCATACATTGCTGGAAGAGCGATAGCTTGCAAATAATTGGTAATGAAATAAGTGGTCATAGAGATGGTATTTATTTTGAATTTGTAACTTATTCCGTTATTTGGAGAAATATTTCACATGATAATATCAGGTATGGCCTCCATTTTATGTTTTCAAACGACGATTCCTATTTTTCTAATATTTTCAAGAGTAATGGTGCTGGAGTTGCTGTAATGTTTACAAAAAATGTAACGATGATGAACAACCATTTCGAAGAAAATTGGGGTGATGCAGCATATGGATTATTACTCAAGGAGATATCAGATAGTTACATTTCGGGAAATACGTTTGCCAATAATACTACCGGAATTTATATGGAAGGCACTAATCGCATTATCCTTGAACGGAATGTATTCGAACAAAATGGCTGGGCTTTGCAAATTCAAGCGAGTTGTATGGATAATGTTTTGCGTAACAACGATTTCCTGGCCAATACCTTTGATGTGAGTACCAACGGCACAAATGTGCTCAATACATTTGAATTAAATTATTGGGATAAATACTCTGGATATGATTTGAACCACGATGGAATTGGCGATGTGCCTTTTCACCCGTTAAGCATGTATAGTGTGGTTGTAGAAAATATACCTTCGGCAATGTTGCTATACAGAAGCTTCTTTGTTACGATGTTAGACAAATCTGAAAAAATGTTTCCTTCAATTACGCCGGATAATTTTATTGATAAAACACCAAGTATGAAGTCTATAATTATATGATTGTTATAAATAACATATCAAAAAAATTTGGCAAATTAAGTGTGCTGAAAAATATTCAACTTTCGTTTAATCAAGGAGAATGTATTGCATTAGTGGGGCCAAATGGTTGCGGTAAAACAACAATGATAAAATCCATATTGAGTATGGTAATTCCTGATTCAGGTCAGATATTGTTTGATAGCCTAGATATTCGCAATCAATTTAAATATCGAAAAGATATAGGCTATATGCCACAGATTGGTCGTTATCCTGAAAATATGAATATAGGACAGGTTATTGAAACAGTGAAACTACTTAGAGGCAACAGTATGCAATCTGACGAAGATTTATATGTTCAATTTAGAATTGATGAACTAAAGGCAAAAAAAATGTCCACACTCAGCGGTGGTACACGGCAAAAAGTAAGTGCAGTTTTAGCATTTATGTTTAATCCGAAGGTTTTGATTCTTGATGAACCCACAGCAGGTTTAGATCCGCTGTCTGCAGAATTACTTAAGGAAAAAATTATAAAGGAAAGGAATAATGGAAAGTTATTATTAATTTCTTCTCACCTCTTAGCCGATTTAGATGACATTGTTTCAGAAGTTGTTTTTATGGAGGAGGGCCAAATACTTTTCCATAAAAAAACAGCCATGATAAAAGAAGAAACAGGGGAGCAAACTATTTCAAAAGCTATAACTCATATCTTAAAAAAATCTTTTTAATGAGTAAAATTGTTTATTTTGTATTAATAGATATCGTTAAAAATAAGATTGTTGTTGCATATGCTATTATTTTAACGATATTGTCATGGGGCGTTTTTATGCTGGAAGATAGCAGTAATAAAGGGTTGCTCACACTATTAAATGTTGTTTTATTAGTAGTTCCGCTTATGGCATTATTGTTCTCGACAATATATTTATATAATAGTGCTGAGTTTATTGAGCTTTTGACAGGCCAGCCAGTTAAGCGAAAAACAATTTGGTTAAGTCTTTACAGCGGACTAGCCCTGAGTTTAACAAGTGCTTTTTTATTAGCGGTAGGCTTGCCGGTGTTTATTTTTTGTGAATTTGCAGCAGCAATTACCCTAGTTATAACAGGGTGTTTAATTACATTGGTATTTACTTCTATCGCTTTTCTTTCTGCTATAAGCAGTCGCGACAAAGCAAAGGGAATTGGCATTGCAATTATGGTTTGGTTGTATTTTGCGCTAATATTTGATGGACTAGTGCTTTTTTTGTTATTTCAATTTGGCGAATACCCTATCGAAAAGCCTATGGTGCTGCTTTCAATTTTAAGCCCACTCGATCTCACCAGGATTTTTAATTTGTTGCAAATGGATTCATCTGCGCTTATGGGCTACACCGGGGCAATTTTTAAAAATTATTTCGGAACAAATGTCGGGATGATAATTGCATTTATGGTTTTGACTGCATGGACATTAATTCCATTGTTAATTTCTTTAAGAATATTTATTAAAAAAGACCTATGAAATTAAAAGACGCTTTACTCAAGCTTGAAAAATCTACGCATCCTGTAGCTACAATCCTTGCGAATGATGGGCAATTTAAAGTGTATAGCATTTTATTTAAGAGTGGAATGATTATGACTGATCATAAAACTTCAAGTAATGCAATACTATATGTGCTTAGTGGTGTAGTGGTTTATAGTGATTCGGAGGCAACCGTTGAGTTGAATTATTTTGATGAATTTCATATTAAGCCCGGAATAGTACATTCAATAACAGCAAAAGCCAATGCATCTTGTTTACTCATCCAAAGCAGGTAATGATATGAAGAAGGATATCCAAAATAGAAATGATATCGAACAGTTAGTAGATAGTTTTTACACTAAGGTGAAATCAGATGATACAATAGCTTATTTTTTCACAGAAGTAGTAAAAGTAAATTGGGAGAAACACCTGCCACGCATGTATGACTTCTGGGAGAATGTTTTGTTTCAATCAGGTGCATTCACAGGTAACCCGATGGCCAGACATCAACAAATTAATGAGCATAGTAAAATTACCGATTTGCATTTTGCACGATGGATTATGCTATTTGAAATTACAGTCGATGAATTATTTTCCGGAGCTAATGCATCACTTATTAAGCAAAGGGCTAAAAGTATAGCCACAATCATGCAATCTAAAGTAGATAAATAATGAACCATATTTTATTAATCATTCATATACTTGCAGCAACTATTTGGGTTGGAGGGCACTTAATAATTAGTTTTCGAATTTTGCCTGAGGCAATCAAAAGGAAAAACGTCGCCGGATTACTTGAATTCGAAAAGAAATATGAAGTAATCGGTTTGCCTGCATTATTGTTACTTGTAATTACAGGAATCTGGATGTCACTAAACTATGGAATACCCCTGTCACAGTGGTTATCTTTTTCATCCGGAATTGAAACTGTTGTTTCTTGTAAGTTATTGCTCTTAATAATTACATTCGTTTTGGCATTGCATGCAAGGTTGGTGCTCATTCCGAATTTAAAACCTGAAAGATTGGTATTCCTTACTTTGCATATTTTTGCTGTAACAGCAATAGGTATTACCATGCTTATTCTTGGAACTTTTGTAAGATATGGCGGAATTTAAAAAGGCGCAACTGTAATAGTCGCGCCTTATCAAACAAAAATGAAAATATTTATTTTGCAGGTGGAAGTAACACTTCGTTAATTACATGAATTATGCCATTCGATGTAGGAATGCTTGCTACAATTTCTGCGGTTCCATTAACAAAAACTTTATTGTCTTTCATTGTAATAGTTATCTTATCACCGCTTACTTGTTCAAATTGTTGACCATCTGTAAGATATTCTAGTTTTAAAGCACCAACATAAGTATGGTATTCAAGGATGGCTTTCAGGTCATTAATTTTATCAGGTTCCAACAACCCTTCAACTGTTCCTTTCGGTAATTTATCGAATGCTGCATTCGTGGGTGCATAAACTGTAAATGGACCGGCATTACTTAGTGCATCTACCAATCCTGCTGCCTGAACTGCAGCAACTAATGTAGTGTGGTCTTTACTGCCTGCAGCAACCTGAACAATATTGGGATTCGATACATCATCTTGTACTCCTGATTGACCAACAGTAGTTGCGGCGTTTCCGGTTGAAGCTTGCTGTTCATCTATCGAATTTGAATTGGTGCATGATGCTAATACAATTGAACCAATCAGCAGCCCGGTAAATTGAATTTTCATAATAGTTAATTTTAACTACTAAGGTAGTGTGACGATTAAAAATCACTTATGATTCAAATCATATTTTTCGAAAACCGGAACTTTTTATTTGGGAGATAAAAAGTATTGCAATTGCTAAGCAAATTAGGACGGTAAAACTCACTAATATATAATCTATTCCCGGTATAACAGTGTAGCTGAACGAAGCAATGCCCTGTGTTGCCAGAGCTAGTTCATAAATAATAACACTAACTAAAAATAGCATTATACCAATGGATGAAATTTTATTCACCAATAATAATTTTGTGCTGTAAGCATATGTTAGAATGAACATCGATATGATACCAATAAGCACTAAATGCAAGTATGCAATAACAATTGAACGGAATCCGAATGCCAGTGTACTCACAGTTGGAATTACTGAGCCTAATTGAAGTGTGAATTTAACTGTTAATGCGGCTGCAATAAATGCAAATAATAACTTTGTAATTAAGTTGTTGCCTAATTTAGTTAATACCTTGTTTTGTCTACAATAAAATAGCAATACTACCCATGCGTAAAACTGCCCGACTGCGGCAACTACAACTAAACCATAAATTAATATCGGTAAATCCCTCCATAATACCGAAAGACCGTATGCAGGTATGCAACTCAGCGCAAAGTACCAAAAAACAGATTCAGGTATTTTAGGTAAACCTAATTTTTTTTGGAAATGATGTATCAATATACCCATACAAGCAAAAAAGAACCATCCATTGTATTGAAAATGTAAGTACCAGTAAATGGAGGATAAATAAGCAATTTGATGAATATCCTTAATAACCATAATGTAAACCAAAACAGCAGTACCAAATGCAGATAAAATAAGCATTAACAATGAAGTAATAAACCAACGTTTAGGTGCAAATGATTTCAATCCGCTTAAATCTTTGAAATAGTAAAATGCGAACACAAAGCTTATTATTATGGATGCCGTTGAAAAAATGATAGATATTGTATTGTATCCATTTGCTAAAAATGCTAATAACATCCCGTAAGCTGTAAAAAGATTTAATCCAAGAATCCAATTGTATACCCTTATTTTGCTGTTAACAATGTGTGGCGTTATTATGCCGACCATTAATAGCATTATTGTTTGTGAAATCCATCCCGAAAATGCAAAGTGTGAATGTCCGTGTTGTAGATTCTTTTGATCAAAGTAGGGAAAATCGAATCCGATTTTATAGCGCATTATCACACCAATAACCGCTACAATTAAAAAATTAAAAATGGAAATGAAAAACCACTTATTTGCATTGAAATTTAACATATTAAATGTATAATTTTCTATTAATAATTTCAACTTGCTTTTTAGTTCGCATTACAGATAAAGTTCTAATTACAGTTTCAACTCTTAATCCCGTGAAATTGGCAATTTCTTGTCGGGTAAATGGGATTTCAATTTTTTCACCGGTTGTATAATGTTTCTTCTTGTAATCATCTAAAAACGACAACAACCGTTCTTCGGGAGTATGATTCATAACAGCCTTTGCAGTTGATGCTTTTGAGTACACCTTACGTGCAAGAAGTGCTAAAAATGTTTTTTGTATGTTAGGATATTCATCTAATATATTCAAAAATGTTTCTTTCCGTATGCGCAATACAGTTGTGTCCTCAACAGCCATTGCAGAAGCCGGATAACGCTCATTAATAAATAATGGTGGCTCACCAAATGATTGTCCAGCAGTGAAATTACCTTGAACATATTCCCTACCCATATCATTAATATTCGTCATTTTTATTTGTCCTTGATCAACCTGAAAATAAAATAGTGCTTCATCACCTTCGTAAAATACAAATTCACCTTTGCTGTATTTTTTATAAGTAGCACCCCATGATATCAGTAAATCAACATCCATAATTGCAAGTAATTTGGGTTATCCTTACAAATATACATTTTGCACTATGAAATATTCTTATTTCTGTTCATTATTAAACTGTAAACTTGAAATTTGTTTACTGTCTGCCTATTGCAAATATTTGCATTAATATTTTTTTTTATTTATGATTTGAATCATACTTGAGCAAAATAGTATTCATACATTTTAGTTGTTACTGTTTTAGAGGGTTTGAGTGATATACAATTGGGGAGTTTATCATAACTATGTATAAAATTTTGGCTTCTTTAAGCTTTGGCACCCAAAATCCCCCCTTTTTGCAGCAGATTTTTAAAATCCAAGTGTTAATACAACCCAATGCCTGTTTCGCTCCAATTCCCTACCTTTGCTAAAAATAACCTTTCGCATGGCTGATATTAACCAATTAAAGCGCATTTGTTCGCAGGTAAGAAGAGATATAGTTCGTGAAGTTTACCAATGCCAAAGCGGGCATCCGGGTGGCTCGTTGGGCTGCACTGAATTTTTTGTTGCCTTGTATTTTGATGTGTTGAAACACGACAGTTCGTTTAATATGGATGGTGTTGGTGAGGACCTGTTTTTTTTGAGTAACGGGCATATTTCGCCGGTTTGGTATAGTGTTTTGGCGAGAAGTGGTTATTTCCCATTGGAAGAATTGAATACTTTCCGCAAATTAGATTCCCGTTTACAAGGTCACCCAACAACGGCTGAACATTTACCCGGAATTCGCATTGCCAGCGGTTCACTCGGCCAAGGTATGAGTGTTGGTATTGGTGCTGCTCAGGCAAAAAAATTGAATGGCGATACTCGTTTAGTTTATACTTTACATGGTGACGGTGAATTACAGGAAGGCCAGATTTGGGAAGCTGCCATGTATGCTGCCCACGTTGGGGTTGATAATTTAATATGCACCGTTGACTGGAATGGTCAGCAAATTGACGGGCCTACCAAAAAAGTAATGGACTTGGGCGATTTAAAAGCCAAATTTGAAGCATTCGGTTGGGTTACATTGGTTTGTGAAGATGGTAATGATATGGAAATGTTGCTCAACACCATAAAAACAGCTCAAGCAGCAACCGGAAAAGGAAAACCGGTTATGATTTTAATGCGCACGGCAATGGGTAAAGGGGTGGACTTTATGGAAGGCAGTCATGAATGGCATGGTATTGCTCCAAATAAAGAACAACTCGAAAAAGCCATGGCACAGCTTGAGGAAACCCTTGGCGACTATTAATTATTTTTTTAATGCTGATTAACTACTTTTAATTTTCTGCAATTTTGTTGTGGAACTTAAGGTATTGCCGTAACTTTTCATCATGAAACCTAAAAGCAAACAAAGCGAACGTAAACTTACGTTGCAAAATTATTCTGCTTTTTCTGCTGCCTTTTTAACAATGGCAGCTTCCGGTTCTGCGCAAATAGTTTATACCGACGTTGACCCAGATTTACAAGTGTACATTGATGATATCGGATTAGATATGGATGGCAATGGCACGAATGATTTTAAATTAGTTTTTTTATCGGAATCGTTTGCTTCGTTTGCGCCTAATGAATTAAAATTACGTATTAATCCGCTTGGTGATAATCAGGTTGCTTATTCCATTCAAAATGTTCCGGTAACCTATAGTGGAACACCGTGGTATACCTATAATGCCGGTGCAACACAAATTATGTTTACCAATATTCCTTTATTAAATGAAGGTGCGGTAATTGATGAAGCATTTAATTTTCAGTCGGATCTTGCAGTGTTATATGAAAAATTATTTTTTTATATCTACAGCAGTTCAAATATTGAACCTATTGCCGGTGGTTTGTGGAATGGTACAACTAATCATTTTGCTGCAGTGCATTTTTATACTGATGGTGCATATCATTATGGCTGGTTGCGTTTAAATGTTAGTGTTGAAGAAGGTATTACGCTATTGGATTATGCCTATGAGTTAACACCGGAAACGCCAATTACTACGGCAATTAAAAATTATTCGACATCATGGATTTCGGTTGCTGATGCAGGTATTTCTGAAACAGCTGCCGATTTAAATTTTAATTTTTCTGCTGCCGGCGATGAAGTTGATATTGATGCTTATCGTGTAATTTGTGTAAAATCGGATATCACTGATTTTAATGTAGATGATGCTAATATTTTAGGCAGCGACAGATATATAAGTATTATTCCGGATGGCAGTGCTGATTATGCAGGTAATTTTATTTCCGGTGGATTGGATAGTGATGGTGATGCGATTGTTGCCGGGCAGGAATATCAATTATATGTTTTAAATGTAATGAGTGCTGCCAGTAATTATTTAAATATATTATCGCAAGCTTCCATGCCGGTTATTTTAGTGGATACCGTTGCAGCAGCAATTGATTTAAGTATTGCAGATGTATTTAATAATGGTGATGCAACAGACATTCGTGTTAATTTTTCGGCACCTGCTATTGAGCAAGGTATAATGGAGTATCGGGTAATTATTGCACAAAAAGATGATGCAGATATTTTTACAATTGATAATGCGTTAGCATTAGATGCAACACGTTATACAACAGTATTGCCTGGTTTGGAAGCGTATGAATTATTTTTATCTGAAACAATTTTAGACGTTGCAGGAAATGTGATTGTTCCTGATAAATATAAAGTATTTATATTAAGTATTCCTGATGGCACATCGGTTGTAAATGCACAAATGACTGAAGCATCAAATATCGTTTCGCTTGAGCAGGCAACATCGCAAGTTGCAGGAATTGTTTTAGAAGATATTTCAGATATTGGAAATGGAGAAGATATTAAAATTAGTTTTCCAATTCCGGCTTTTGAGCAAACCATAGCAACGTACCGCGTTTTTCTTGTAGATTTTGCAACCGCATTTAGTTTTAATTTAGATGCAGCATTAGCCACAACAAATTATTTCGAAGTTACACCAGCCGGAACCGATATTATTTTAAACGGCGATGCCACAACCCGCGACAGCCAAGGCAATTTAATTACATGGGGCGTACCATATTATGCCTATGTGTTATCGATGGCAAGCGATTATGGAATAGGCGATACATTATCAGCACCCAGCAACCAAATCATATTAAATTTTCCGGTTGAAATTGCAAACAATAATTTAAATACACCTGTAATATTTTCTGCTATTGATGGCATACATGTAGCATTAAACAATAACGATTCCGGCATTTTCGAATTATACAACACCGCCGGACAATTAATCACCACCACCAAATTAATTACCTCAACAACAATCATCCCAACCACCCAACCCACCGGCATCTACATCACCCGAATTTTCACATCCGGCAAATGGTATTATTCAAAAATCCAATTGTAAAAAAAAGATTGCCAAACAACCCACCCAAAAAAAAAAAAACCCCCCCTTTTTTTCCCCCTTAAAAAAATTATAAAAAAAAAAAAAAAAAAAAAAAAAAAAAAACCCCAAATTGATTCCAAAATCAATCATCCCACAACCCCATATTGATTTATCTCAACATAAACCGATGTAACATATTTAAAAAAAATTAGAATGAAACGACCCACCAACCCCTTTAAGGGTTGCATATTTTTAGCAAATGAAATGAAACGATTCACCAAACCCCATCCGGGGTGAAACAAATTCACAAAACCCCAATGCTACGACCCCCCAACCCCTTTAGGGGTTGCATATTTTTAGCAAAATGAAATTGAACGATCCACAAACCCACCGGGGTGAAAAGAAATTCTCCAAACCCCAACCTCACGATTCACCAACCCCTTTAGGGGTTACATATTTTTAAATGAAATTGAAACAAAAAACCAAACCCCATCCGGGGTGAAACAATTACACCAAATTCACCAAACCCTGCTACCCACCAACCCTTTAGGGGTTGCATATTTTAATTAGCAAATCAAAATCATACGATTCCCAACCCCCTTAGGGGTAAATGAAATTGCGAACAAACCCCAGGTTACCACGTCACCAACCCCGGTTTTTGAAATTGAAACGAAAAACCATGCAGAAACAAAATCCCTACGCCATTTTGTTGATAGCGGAAACAAACTAATGGACCAATGTGATAATGTACCGATGTACCAATGGAACAGCCGGTTTTGAATAAAAATTTAATTAACTGTTTGTTGCAGCGAAAAGCCCGCAAGGATTTTGATACAGAGCGCGATGTTGATGCTCCAAATTAATGTACCAATTAGTTAATGTACCGATGTACCAATGGAACAGCCAAAAAATGTGCTAATTTGTTGATGTGCTTATGTTCTAATTAAACAGCCGGTTTCGAGTGAGATTTTTAATTATTAGTTTTTTGATGGACAAATTACCAATTGAACAGCCGGATTATATGCTATAATTCATCATTTTACACAAAACTATACACCCATTGGCGGCGTGTTAACTCAAATTTGGCTTGTGATAATCAAAAACGGCAGCATTTTTGTTTATTTGCAACAGTTCAAATATGAAAAGCTCAATAAAACCCTATAAATCATCGTTTTATAAGGTTGGACAGAGCCCTGATACATGAGAAACAGCCTGCTATTATTGCTTCTTTTTACATTTTTTACCGCGTCGGCGCAAACAAAACCGACGGGAGAGGCCAAACGTATTCTCATTTTGCTGGATGGCAGCGGCAGCATGGTTGACCCCTGGAAGGGCACTACCAAATGGGAAGTAGCAAAAAAACTGGTTGTAAAAACGATCGATAGCATACAAAAAGCCGACCCTACGGTGGAAATCGGGCTCAGGGTGTTTGGACATCAGAGTCCGCGTGCCGCTCACGATTGTAAAGATTCAAAACTGGAAGTATCGATATCAAAAAATTCGGGTTATAACGTTAAAAATGCGCTGAACCGGATTACGCCACAGGGTTACACGCCGATTGCATACTCTTTGTTTTTATCGGCCGGTGATTTTATTTCAACGGAAGGCACAAATTCCATTATTTTAATTACCGATGGAATTGAAAATTGTGATGGTGATCCATGTGCAAGTTCCCAGGCATTGCGTGATAAAAAAATTACGTTAAAACCATTTGTTATTGGTTTGGGATTGGAAGAAAAAGATAAAAAACAATTTGATTGTATCGGTAATTATTATGATGCCGGCGATGAAAAAACATTTTCGAATGCGATGAGTATTGTGGTGTCGCAGGCATTAAATATTACTACCACACAAATCAATTTATTAGATGCATTTGGGTTGCCGGTTGAAAAAAATATTGAGATTACATTGTATGATCATTTAAGTGGTGAGGTGCGTTATAATTATGTGCATACACCTGATGCGAGAAATCAGCCGGATACTTTGTTTTTAAATCCGATTGGAAAATATGATATTGTAGTGCATACAACACCACCGGTTTATTTAAATGAAGTGGAACTGGTTCCGGGCAAACATAATATAATCGGAATTGATGTGCCACTGGGAAATTTAGTTGTTACTGAAGGCACAGGTGCGGTATTTAGTCAGAAACAATGTGTAGTGAGGAATAATACTACCGGTGAAATTATTTATGTGCAGAATTTTAATACCACGCAACGTTATATTGCCGGAATTTATGATATTGATGTGCTTACTATTCCACGTTTGCATTTTGAAAATTATGAAATAAAAGGTGGTGTAAATAATAAAATAGATATTCCATTACCGGGCACATTAAATTTATCGACCACCGAAAATAAAGTTTATAGTATTTATTTGGTGAAAGACGGTAAATTGGAAAAAGTATATGAAGGTAGTTTGAATGCAAATATGGAAAGTATTCAATTATTACCAGGCGATTATAAAATATTTAGTCGCTCCAACATTAAAAAATATTCGGCGAACACAAAAGATATTTCTATTACGATTAAAAGTGCAAAAACATCTATTATTAAAATTTGAAGCAGTCGATATTATATAAAAATATTTTTGGCTTGCTGATACTGTTTATCGGTTTCAGTTTACAAACGTATGCCCAAACATCGCAGGTTACGCGGATTTTGTTTGTTGTAGATGCCAGTCGCAGTATGACACAAACGTGGGAGCGCAGTGCCAAGATGGTTGCAGCCCGCGCGGTGGTTAATGGTATAGCTGATAGTCTGAATGATGACCCGAATATTCAAATGGCTATGCGTGTTTATGGTCATCAAAGTCCGCAGCCATTAAATGATTGTGAAGATTCGAAATTGGAAATAGGTTTCAGGACGAAAAATGCGTTGAGTATAAAAAATCGTTTAGCTGATATTCGCCCGAATGGCGTAACACCAATTGCCTATTCGATGGAACAATCGCTGGATGATTTTGGTCCGGATGCAAAAAATTATCGCAATATTTTAATTCTGGTGAGTGATGGATTTGAGAGTTGCGGAAAAAATCCGTGTGAAGTTGTGCAGCGAATGCGGAATATGGGTGTAATTACAAAATCGTATGTAATTGGAATTGGTATTGATGCAACGGAGTTCACACAATTTAGTTGTATGGGTGAATTTATGAATATTGAAAGTGAGCAAAAAACGGAGCAGGTTGTAGATGCAACTATCGCAAAGATATTTAATTCGGTTTATGTGCAGGTAAATTTAATGGATACTTATAATCGCCCCGAAGAAACAGATGTATTGATGACATTTTATGATGCGAACAGTGAGGTGCAAAAATTTAATTATTACCATACGATAAATCCGAAAGGGAATCCTGATACACTTACATTAGATCCCGCATTAACATACGATATGCAGGTGCACACCACACCGGAAATTATGAAAAAAGATGTGGTGTTAACACCGGGAAAAATAAATGTAATTACGCAACCCGCGCCTCAGGGTTATTTAGTTGTAGATATTCGGAACGAAGCCTTTAAAACCAATTTAAATTGTATTATTAAAAAAGATGGTAAAGTGGTGATTTGGCAACCGGTAAATACTTCACAAAAATTATTAACCGGAAGTTATGATGTTGAAATATTAACGTTGCCGATAATTACCGTAAAAAATGTTCAGGTGGAGCAGGATAAAACCACCACCTTAGAAATAGCGGCGCCGGGATTTGTTACTGTTGCAAAAAACGAAGCAGTATCGGGTGGTATTTATGAATTTAAGGATAACAAGCTGGTTGAAATTTATGAGATGAGCGAAACGAACCCCAAAGAGACGCTGGTAATTCAGCCCGGAAAATATAAAATCATCTATCGTTATTTATCACAAAAAGACATGGATGCAACCCGTGTTATCGATTTTGAGGTAATTACCGGTTCAACCCTTACCGTAAGACTGTAACTTTGCCTTATCTTCGCAGCGGATTTCCCAAAAACGGAGTCTATAACCTAAAAAATCGCTGTTTTGATCAACGTAGATTACACCAATCAGAAAGATACCCGCTCAGGATTTGGCGCCGGTATACTGGAAGCAGGAAAAGCTAACCCTCAGGTAGTGGCATTATGTGCCGACTTAATTGGCTCGCTCAAATTAGAAGCATTTATTAAAGAATTTCCTGAACGGTTTCTCCAGTGTGGCATTGCGGAAGCCAATATGACAGGTATTGCTGCGGGTTTAACGATTGGTGGAAAAATTCCATTTGCCTGCACATTTGCAAATTTTGCAACAGGCAGGGTTTATGATCAAATTCGTCAGTCGATAGCTTATTCTAATAAAAATGTAAAAATTGCTGCATCGCATGCCGGGGTAACCTTAGGTGAGGATGGTGCAACACACCAAATATTAGAAGATATTGGGTTAATGCAAATGCTTCCGAATTTTGTGGTGATTAATCCATGTGATTACAACCAAACCAAAGCAGCTACTATTGCTGCTGCCGAATATGAAGGCCCGGTTTACTTGCGTTTCGGTCGCCCAAAATGGCCCATTTTTTACCCTGCAGATGAAAAATTTGAAATTGGTAAAGCCTGGAAAATTCAAGATGGCGCTGATGTTTCCATTTTTGCAACCGGCCATTTAGTGTTGAAAGCAATTGAAGCAGCAAAAATTTTAGTTGAACAAGGATATACTGTAGACCTGATAAATATACATACCATTAAACCTCTCGACGTTCAGGCAGTCATACAATCGGTAAGCAAAACAAAATGTGTTGTTACTGCTGAGGAACACCAGATTTTAGGCGGTTTAGGAAGTGCTATTGCCAAAGTAGTTTCTGAAAATACACCTGCGCCAATTGAATATGTTGGTGTACACGATAAATTTGGTGAAAGTGGAACTGCCGAACAACTGCTCACAAAATACGGAATGAGCACACAGCATGTGGTAGATGCAGCCCTCAAAGTAATGGCACGCAAGTAATTGCGGACCGGTTCCGGTTTTATTTTGAACCCGGAATTACTAATCAGGAGGTGAATGACAGATAAAGAGATTGTACAATTATGTCTTGACGTGTCAACCCGTGAGCGAGGATTCCGACTCTTGGTTCAGGCGTATTCAAAAAAACTATACTGGCATGTACGCCGCATGGTAGTAAGCCACGACGACGCAGATGACGTGGTTCAGAACTGTTTTATTAAAGTATGGAAAGGGCTTCCGGAATTTCGGCAGGAAAGTAAATTATATACTTGGTTGTATCGCATTGCCTCTAATGAAGCCATCACATTTATTAATGAAAAATATCGACGTTCAAGTGTTGCGTTGGAAACTGAAGGTGAAAGTTATTCTGCCAATTTAAAAACTGACCCCTGGTTTGATGGCGATGCGGTTCAAGTGCAATTACAATTGGCCATTGATACACTTCCTGATAAACAAAAGCAGGTATTTATTATGCGCTATTACGACGAATTGAAATACGAGGAGATGGAAGAGATTTTGGGCACTTCCACAGGCGCTTTAAAGGCAAGTTTTCATCATGCAGTAAAAAAAATCGAAGTTTTTTTAAAGGATAACTTAAACCAAGTTTAAAAACGATAGTCATAACTGCAATTGACAGCATAAAAAAAATAAAATTTAATCAGTCAATTAACTAAAATGGAACCAATTAACGAAAATCTCAACCGGAAATTAAAACAAAACACCATGCGTGTGCCGGATGATTATTTTACGAATCTGGAGCAATCAATTTTTGAAAAAACAATTGGAACTGAAGCGGAGCAAATTAAAAAGACTCCGGTTATTAAACGGATTATGATAATTACTGCAATAGCAGCTACTGTTACAGCAATTTATTTCGGTGTTTCTTTTTTTGGGAAAGATAGTACTACAAAGCTTGCAATACAACTTGCTGAGATGAGTGATACAGAATTAAATAATTATATGGATGATCAAATTGCGGCATTAAGTTATGATGATTTATATGGTTATGTTGCGCAGCATGTAGATGATATCAGCACGAATGCCATTTTTAATTCCACATTTGAATTGCCTGCGCAGTCTGACGCTTCACTGACAAACGATTTACATGAGCAGGTGTTAGATCAGGATGTATTAAATCAAATTATTGATAAAACGGAAATTAATTTAGAACCAACTTTGATGGATTCTATTGATGAAGAAATTTTACAGGAATATTTAAATGATGCAACTTTGTTTGAGCATCTTGGATTATAAAAAACTAACTAACCAAACTAAAATAAAAATTATGAAAAGGACATTCATTATCACATTATTGGTCCTGACTGCAGCAGCCGGATTTGCACAGGGTCCTCCCGGTCCGCCGCCGGTTGATGAAGAAAAAATTGAAGCATTACGTATTGCATTTTTAACCAGGTATCTGGATTTAAGTTCTGAAGAAGCACAAAAATTCTGGCCGGTATATAATAAAATGCAAGATGAATTAAAGGTGGTGCTCGACAAAGAAAAAGATTTGCGCAACGGCAAAAAAATTGATGACATGACTGATGAGGAATTGACAAAAATGATTGCGGCGCATTTTGACAACGAGCAAAAAATTCTCGACATAAAAAAGAAGTATGCAGAAGAATTTAAAAAGGTATTGAGTTTAAAAAAGGTAGCCTTACTTGCTGATGCAGAAAATGAATTTAAACGGGAAATGTTAAAACATGCCCGCGATAAACAAGGTCCTCCTGGAGGTGGTGAAGGTGATAGACCCGGTGGTCGTGATCCAGGACCAAAACCGGGCCCTGACAGACCTTGATTTGAAAAAGATTGTGTTTTTAATAACAAGTACAAATTTTGGTTTTCAATGTGAACACTGCCTGTTTTTAGGCGGTGTTTTTGTTTTTAGACTAGCGGGAATTTATACTTGCAACATGCCTTATAAAAAGTTACCTTTGCCTTAAACAGAATATAAATGCCATATAATACCCAGCTTCCAAAGCTGATACTTCGCGAATACGGTCGCCATATTCAACAGTTGGTTGACTTTGCAGTTAAAATTGAGGATGATGAAGTGAGAAACAAACTGGTGCTCGATATCATTGATATGATGGGAACCATGAACCCGACTTTGCGTAATGTGGAAGATTTTCGGCATAAGCTGTGGGATCATATTTATATGATGAGTGATTTTAAACTTAAGGCGAATTCACCTTATCCGGTTCCTGAGCGCGAAACCCTGTTGCGCAGAAATATCAAATTGAAGTATCCGAAACAAAAAATAAAATTTGCCCATTACGGTAAAAACATTGAAAACTGCGTGAAAAAAGCTTCTGAAATAGAAGACCCTGCCATAAAACAGGAATTTGCACAGGTAATTGGCAACTATATGAAACTGGTTTACTTAAACTGGAATCGCGACAATGTAAACGACCTTACCATTAAACAGGATTTGGAAAGTTTGAGTAACGGACAATTACAATTAGATGAGGACAGCGACCTGGATACTTTAACAAAATCTACTGCCCGCCGCCAGATCAATCAGCCGCAGCAAAACAGAAACAACAACAACGGAGGGCGCAATTTCAAACGTCCCGGACAAAATCAGAATTATAAGAATTTCAAAAAGAATCGTTAATGAACGCATTTGAAATTACCGGAGGGAAGCAGCTCAAAGGTGAGATTATTCCCCAAGGTGCAAAAAATGAAGCGTTGCAGGTAATCTGTGCCGTTTTACTTACCGACCAAAAAGTTACCATCCATAATATTCCGGATATCAGAGATGTAAATTTTCTGATAGAATTACTCGCTCAGATGGGGGTTAAGGTTAACCGCTTAAACCCGCATACTTGTGAGTTTCAGGCGGATGAAATAAATCTGGCCTATATCAACAGTATGGAATTTGTGAACCAAAGTCGCAAAATGCGCGGCTCGGTTATGGTGATGGGCCCGCTGTTAGCGCGTTTCAAACATGCCACATTGTCAAAACCCGGAGGCGATAAAATTGGCCGTCGCCGTTTGGATACCCATATTATTGGGTTTATGAAATTGGGCGCTGAGTTCAATATTGAAACCGGTGCCATCAGTGCAGAAAAGCTGAAAGGCGCTTATATGTTGCTGGATGAAGCTTCTGTCACAGGAACAGCAAATATTGTAATGGCCGCTGTATTGGCTGAAGGCAGAACTACGATTTACAATGCTGCCTGTGAACCTTATCTCCAACAGCTATGTCACATGTTAGTAGCTATGGGGGCAAAAATTTCGGGTATTGGCTCCAATTTGTTACATATTGATGGTGTTGAGCAGCTTGATGGCTGTGAACATCGCATTTTACCGGATATGATTGAGATTGGCAGCTTTATAGGACTGGCAGCCATGACCAAGAGTGAGATAACGATTAAGGATGTAAGGTTTGATATGTTGGGGGTGATACCGGAAGTGTTCTCAAAACTGGGCATTCAAATGGAATTAAGAGGGGATGATTTGTTTATCCCGTCACAAGATATCTACGAAATACAAAATTTTCTCGATGGTTCCATCTTAACTGTCGCAGATGCGCCATGGCCGGGCTTTACACCCGATTTAATCAGTATTGTTCTGGTAGTGGCTACACAGGCCAAAGGAAGTGTGCTGATACATCAAAAAATGTTTGAAAGCCGCTTGTTTTTTACCGATAAACTGATTGAAATGGGCGCCCAGATTATCCTCTGCGACCCGCATAGGGCAACGGTTATAGGCCTGGAGCGCAAAAATAAACTGCGCGGTATCGAAATGACTTCTCCCGACATTAGGGCAGGGGTTGCTTTGCTTATTGCAGCTTTATCTGCCGAAGGAAAGAGTATTATCCGCAATATCGAGCAAATAGACCGTGGTTACCAGTATATTGACCAACGTTTGTTAGCCCTCGGAGCGCAGATAAAAAGAATTTAATGTCACTTATGCAACGAAATCATGCAGTTATTAATCTATAACTGTTGAAAAAGCAATTTCACAGATTACCCATCTTCTGTAACTTTGCTTATCATATTTTATAACAGCCATTACCCAATCGACGACAACACACGCTGATAAATGGTGAGATTCAACGGGAATCCTTTTATGAAAACACAGGGATTAATTATGGGCATGGCTATGGTCGTGCTTATCATATCTTGCAAAACAACGGCACCAACTATTGGTGTTTCTTCAGGCAATTTAGCGCCTGAAATTACTGCTACAAACGTTTCCGGAAATTCCATCAAATTATCTGATTACAAGGGTAAACTGGTTTTACTTGAGTTTTGGGATTCAAATAACAGTGTGGCCCGGAAAAATCACTTTGAAATACAACGCATGTATCAGAAGTTTAAAACAGCTTCATTTAAAGAAGGGGAGGGCCTTGAGGTATATAGTTTATCGATAGACAGTGATATTGCAGCTTGGCAAGCAGCTGTTAAAGAGGATGGAATTGTGTGGCCGGTAATTGTAAACGACCGGAAAGCATGGAATGCACAGGCAATACTGGATTATAAAGTTGCCACGTTGCCAAAATATTTTTTAATTAACGAATCAGGTGTAATCATCAACCATAATATCATCATTTCAGATTTAGAAAAAATATTAAACGGATTAAAAGATTAACATTACAATGAAGATTTCCTCTCCTCAATTCCTTAAAAACGGATTAATGGTATGTGCTCTAATTATCGGAGCAGCAAGCTTTGTAGGCTGTTCAGGGACAGCAAATTCAAAAACTGTTGGTATATCAACAGGTAATTCCGGACCAAACATTATTACCAGTGATAAACATGGTGAATGGTTGCAACTTTCAGCTTTAAAAGGTTCTTATGTGTTGGTTGAATTTTGGGAGTCGGGTAACTCGGCTGCCAGAATGAATCATTTTGAAATGGACAGATTATATCGCAAATACAAAAATGCTGATTTTAAAGACGGCAAAAACTTTTGTGTTTACAGTGTATCGCTCGACACAGATAAGGCAAAATGGGAGGCCGCAATAACTCAGGACAACGTTACCTGGCCTTGTCAGACCATTGATACCAAGGGCTGGAATGCCCAAAGTGCCATTGACTACGGTGTAAATTACCTGCCTAAGTATTATTTACTCGATGGCCACGGCGTGGTAATAAAACGCAATATTTTGATTGAGGACCTTGAAAAAATCATCAAGGAAGAGCTCAATTAACAGTCACTTTCGTCATTTCCAGTAATATTATTGTGTCATTTTGGCAATAAGCCGGCGGTGGCAGTATTTTTGACCTCCGATTTCAACCTGCGGTAAATAGCCGTAAGGTGAAACTTTGTCATTAACTCAAATAAGCTATTGCAATGCAAGAAATGGAAGAAAAGGAAATAAAAGACGAAATGCTCGAAAACGCTGAAACTACAGATGCCGGATTACCGGTTGAAGAGCAGGTTATTGATGAAACTACATCTGCCTTAAAGGAGCTTGAAGACCAGAAGGATAAATACATTCGTCTGCTTGCCGAATTTGAAAATTTTAAACGCAGAACCAGCAAAGAAAGAATTGAATTATTCAAAACTGCGGGTCAGGACGTGATTAAGGACTTATTACCCTCGCTGGATGATGTAGAACGTGCCGAACAAGTAGTAGCTAATGCTAAGGACCTGGAGGCGGTTAAGGAGGGATTAAAATTAATTAGCGAGAAATTAAAATCTACCCTTAGCCAAAAAGGATTAAAGGAAATTCCATGTAAGGGAATGGAATTTAATACCGATTTAATGGAAGCAATTACCGAAATTCCTGCACCAACTGATGACTTAAAAGGAAAAGTTGTTGATGTTTTAGAAAAGGGTTACACATTAAACGATAAAATAATTCGCTACGCAAAAGTGGTGATTGGCAAATAAATTAAATTTCATCGGTATATTATTCAGCAAGAATAGACATGGCAAAAAGAGATTTTTACGAGATATTAGGCGTTAGTAAATCAGCAACTGCAGAGGAGATAAAAAAAGCTTATCGCAAGATGGCTTTACAGTTTCACCCTGATAAAAATCCGGGCAATAAAGAAGCTGAAGATAAATTTAAAGAGGCTGCCGAGGCATACGAAGTATTAAGCGACCAGCAAAAAAAAGCTAAATACGATCAGTTTGGTCATGCCGGTGTAAGTGGTGCCGGTGGTGGCGGGCAACACATGAACATGGATGATATTTTCAGCCAGTTCGGAGATATTTTTGGTGAATCGGTTTTTGGCGATTTTTTTGGCGGCCGTGGCGGTGGTGGCGGAAGAGGACAACGTTCACGTGGTATTCGCGGAAGTAATATTCGTATTAAAGTAAAACTCACTTTAAAAGAAATTGCAGAAGGAACACGTAAAACAATTAAAGTAAAAAAATATGTTGTTTGCGATGTGTGTTCCGGAAGCGGTGCCAAAGATGCGTCGAGTGTAAGTACATGTAAAACATGTAACGGTGCAGGTGTTGTTCGTCGTGTGCAAAATACAATTTTAGGCCAAATGGCCACAACACAAACATGCCCGACTTGTCACGGCAGCGGACAACAGGTTACAGCAAATTGTACTAAATGTCATGGCGATGGTCGCGTATACGGTGAGGATACCATTAATATTGATATTCCAGCAGGTGTGCACGATGGTGTTGAATTATCGATGAACGGAAAAGGAAATGCCGGAGAAAAAGGCGGACCAAATGGTGATTTATTAATTTCAATTGAAGAAGTAAAAGATAATGATTTAAAACGCGAAGGCAATCACGTTTTATATGATTTATATATCAGTTTTGCTGATGCTGCATTAGGCACAAAAGTAGAAGTGCCTACAATAGATGGCAAAGTAAGAGTAACCATTCCTGAAGGCACCCAAAGTGGTCATATCATGCGCTTAAAAGGTAAAGGTTTACCATCACTAAACAGTTACGGAAAAGGTGACCAGATTATTGAAGTACACATCTGGGTTCCACGTAAATTATCTTCTGAAGAAAGAAAAATGCTGGAAAAATTACAGACAGCAAAAAATTTCATTCCCGATGTTAATGAAACACGGAAGGAAAAGGGGTTTTTTGATAAGATGAAGGATATGTTGTAATTAGCTAATTAGCTGATTAGCAAATTAGCTAATGGGGTGAGTGCCAAGCATTGCATGTTGAATTACGATTGTCAATTTTTGCTAAATTCAAATTAGTTGAATAATTAAAAAAACATCCCCCGCTTTTATTGCGCAGCAATAGAAGGTTACACATTAGCTAATTTGCTAATCAGCTAATTTGCTAATTGCCTATTCTGATAGGTCGAGAAATGCAAATCCGCTTTCGCCATTTAATTCTGAAATGAGTTCCTGAAGCGTAACGAGTTTTTGTTCGCCGGTGGACATGTTTTTTAATGCTACTTTTTCTTCGGCCATTTCATTGCTGCCGATTACTGCTGTATAAGGAATTTTTTTATCGTCGGCGTATTTGAATTTTTTACCCATTTTAGCGTTGAGGTCGGGGTAAACTTCGCAACGGATATTTTCGGTTCTTAATTGGCGTGCACAAGCAATAGCAAATTGTTCGGCATCGGTGTCAAAGGGAATAAATAATACCTGTGTATTGCTTAATGCAGCAGCAGGGAAACGATTTAATTCGGTAATTACATCATAGATACGATCTAATCCGAATGAAATTCCCACACCACTCATATTTGGTAACCCAAAAATTCCGGTGAGGTCATCATAGCGGCCTCCACCTAAAATACTGCCTATTTTAACCTCATTAGAAACTACTTCGTAAATAGTTCCGGTATAATAACTCAAGCCGCGGGCAAGGGTTAAATCGAATTGAATTTGTATTTTTTCGGAAGCAACTCCTTTTAATTTTTCAAAAAGTGATTTTATTTCCGAAATACCTTTTGTTCCTTTTTCACCTGTAAAAATATTTTCTAAAAATTCGATTTTTCCTGAGGTGTCTCCGGAATAACTTAACAGCGTTTTAATTTTATTAATTTGGTCTGATGTAAATTCTTTTTCTTTTAGTTCTGCTTCAACGCCATCTAGTCCAACTTTATCTAATTTATCGATTGCTGTTACCAGTGCAACATTTTTTTCAGTTTCACCGATATATTCATTTAAACCGTCTAATATTTTCCGGTTATTTAAACGAATGGTGACACTTAAATTTAATTTATCGAACACATCGGCAATCATCATTACCATTTCGGCATCGAGCATTAAACTGTTGCTGCCAATTACATCAGCATCACACTGATAAAATTCTCTGTAACGCCCTTTTTGTGGTTTGTCGGCGCGCCATACAGGTTGTATCTGGTATCGTTTAAAAGGAAATGCCAACTCGTTCTGATTCATTACCACATAACGGGCAAAAGGCACCGTGAGGTCGTAACGCAATCCTTTTTCCGAAATTTGTGTGAGCATTTTATTTGAATTCCGTTCCTGCAAATAACCGGAATCAACATCTTTTAAATAATCACCACTGTTTATTATTTTGAATAATAATTTATCACCTTCTTCACCATACTTACCCATTAATGTAGATAAATTTTCCATTACAGGGGTTTCCAACGGCTGGTAACCATATAATTGATAAACTGATTTTATTATATCAATGATATAATTCCGTTTTGAAACAGCTTCCGGTCCGAAATCTCTTGTGCCTTTTGGTATAGATGGTTTTTGTTTTGACATGATGGTTATTTGGTTAATCGCTTTCGATGCTATTGCTGATCGTTAATTGAATTTTTGAGTATCGATTTAATTTATTTATATTTTTGGATTGAACAAAATTGAGCAACATTGAATCAAAATTTATTTTATTTTGAGTTGAAATTGCATGCATCTTATTTTTATTAGATCCTGCATTGGGTTAATTTATGTATAATTTTTTTTATTGTTCAATTCTGTTTCAATCATGTTTCAATTATGTTCAAACTTGATTAAATCTTGTTCAATTCTGTTTCAATTCTGTTCAATTTTGTTTCAATTTTGTTTCAATTCTGCTTCAATCTTGTTTCAATTCTACTTCAATCCCCTCAATCCCCTCTCCGCACAATCTCCTCACACGCTTCATCTATCATTTGATAAACTACTTCGTATAAATTATCATCATAATAGGGGTCGGGAACTGCTTTGTTTTTGCCGGGTTCGCTGCTGTTCATCAGCAGTTCGACTTTGTTTTTTTCAATTTCATTTTTTGCGTGACGAATAATATCCTGATAGTTGGAGCTATCCATGGCATATATTTTATCAAATGTTTCCAGATGATAAGGTGAAAATTGTTGAGCTTTTTGTTTCGAGATATCAATTCCATGCAACAGCGCAACTTTTTGTGAACGAGGGTCCGGTGCCTGCCCAACATGCCAGGCTCCAGTGCCTGCACTTTCAATATGCCAGTTTAATCCTTTTTGTTGTGCTTTGTAGCGTAAAACGCCCTCTGCTAAAGGGCTGCGACAAATATTACCAAGACAAACCATCAGAATTCGCATAGGGCAAAGTTAAGCAGAATCGGGCATTAAAAAACGGCAAGATTTATTTTCATGCCGTTTTTAATATAGAATCTTTTAAAGATTGGCTTAATAAAATGTATAAGCGAAATAATTAGTCAGTCTAAAACCTTCTTCTTCAGTAATCATTTGCTCCGGCAATCCGTTTTTGTCGTATTTAAAAACAACGGTAAATGACGCTTGCGCATCCGGCGTGATATCGTAATACACTTTGTATCCGTTTAATGTATTATTATCGTTGTAGGTATAATTAATCTGGTAATATAATTCGCCACCCATATAAAATACTTCACTCAACAGGTTGGACTTGTCATCCCATGTATAGCTGCTGGAATCGTAATCCACCATTACCATATCTCCGGTAGCATTGCCTTCATCGTCGGTTTCAAAAAAAGCTGCTTTGCCGATACGTTTAATAATATTGCCAGCATTGTCATAGGTATAGCGGTATACTCTGGCCTCAGCAGATGCGTATTTACTTTCTGTTAAGCGACCTTTTTTATCATATTCAAAATTATGTGTAATGTCCACCAGATCATAACCGTATAAAATAATTTGTTTTACACGTCCATCAGGAAAATAAGAATATTCATCTTTCATTTCCGGACCACGTTCTTCAACCGGCATTGTCGTGTCTTGGTCGTAAGCAATTTTTGTCAACATACCATTTTGATCATAATAATTCACTTGAAGGTCGGATGAATATCCTTCAGCATCAACAACAGTTTGTTTTTGGGTTTTAACTTTTTGTGTTTTGTATACCTTGGTTTCATTTGCTTTAAAACCAATATCACCGGGTTTAAATTGTGCTTGCAACAAGGTGCTGCAAAATAAAATATAAAAGAAAAGGATTTTATTTTTCATGTAATGCATGTTTTGATATAAAGTTACTACAAAAATTGGTTGCTTTGGTAATTTCAGCGGGTGGAACCGGTAGTCGTAATTCGTCGAAAGTAACACCATTGCGGGTTTTCCAATGAATTTTAAATTCAAGTATTATTGGGGATATATTATCGAATAATCGAACAGATGAAGTGTATACGCCATCACCAAAAAGTAAATATTTTTCACCGTTTAACACAATAAAGTAATCTGTTAAATAAAGCTCTTGATATTTTGTTTTAGATTTTAATTTCGCCATTGCAATTGCACGGCGAATAACAACTACAATTATTCCGATAATAATAGAAACGATAAAAGCGCGTCCAATAACCGCCCCTTTATTGATAGTAAGTAATACCGCTCCTGCCACTGCAAAAGCAATAAAAAAATAGATATTGTCAACTAAGCGGTATTTTGTTTCATTTTTTTTGAAATTGTTCCAGGTTGTTTTGTCGATAAGCCAATGCGCGCGATCGGGCTGAAATTCAATTTCACTTAATATTAAATTGTTTTTTTGTGCTTCAACAATAGTGTTCAGGAGTTTGCCGCTTGATTTATTTTGACTCCGGGACTGAATTAACATGGTTATTCCGCTTGCCAATAATAAGAATCCGGATAAAGTAAAAATGAGAAGTATCCATCCGGCAGCGTCAAACGAGGTATGCAGCAAGCCGGAAATACCCATGGGCGTTATGAGCAATCCGACGATAGTAACGGCGATACCTGAAATAAAATTGAAGCCGGATTTTTGTTTTTCATTACCCATTTAGATATGTATTTGCCCTGAACACATTACCTTCGCATTTGATGCAATTGGCCGAACACAAAGATACAATAGTTGCCTTAAGCACCGCTCCCGGAGTTGGTGCTATTGCCGTTATACGCTTATCGGGTGATACGGCCATAGAGATAACAGACAAAGTATTTATCGGGAAACGTTTAGCAAGAGCAGCATCGCATACTTTACACTTTGGGGTAATTTCTGACGAAGGAAATAAAATAGATGAGGTGGTTATCGGTTTATTTAAAAATCCGAGATCATATACGGGTGAAGATATTATTGAAATAAGTTGTCACGGCTCGCCATTTATTCAGCAACAAATTATTCAGGTGCTGATAAAAAATGGTGCGCGTTTAGCAAAGCCCGGTGAATTTACCATGCGTGCATTTTTAAATGGTAAAATGGATTTAAGTCAGGCCGAAGCAGTTGCCGATTTAATTGCAGCACAAACACAGGCCTCACATGATATTGCATTAAAACAAATGCGCAGTGGTTACGGAGAAACATTAAAACAATTGCGTTTCGAATTAATTCATTTTGCTTCACTTATTGAATTGGAATTAGATTTTAGTGAAGAAGATGTTGAGTTTGCCGAACGCAGTCACATGGTGCATTTAATTGATAAAATTAATGTTGAACTGGACCGTTTAATTCGTTCGTTTGAATTGGGCAATGTGATAAAGAATGGTGTTAACACCGTAATTGCCGGTAGGCCGAATGCAGGAAAATCTACACTATTAAATGCATTATTAAATGAGGAGCGTGCAATAGTTAGTCACATTGCAGGAACTACAAGAGATACAATAGAAGAGGAATTAAACATTAACGGTGTAATATTCCGTTTAATTGACACAGCTGGTATTCGGGAAGCAAAAGATGAAATAGAAAAAATTGGTGTTGCAAAAACCATGGAAAAAATTAAAACATCAACATTGTTAATTTATATGTTTGATGTAAATGCCATGACACCCGAAGAAGTGCGCAGCGATTTAAATAATTTGGTGGAAGCCGGCGACCGGATGTTGGTAGTTGCTAATAAAATTGACACCCCCGAAGGCGGAAAATTACTCGCACAATTTTTTGAATTTGAGCCCGATTGTTATATCTCATCCCTTCAAAAAACAAACATCGACGAATTAAAATCCATCATGTATAAAAAAATTGTGCATGAAGACTTTAATTTTGAAAACACAGTAGTCACCAACGCGCGCCACCTCGAAGCCCTCAACAAAGCCCGCACCACGCTCAACGAAGTGCTCCAATCCCTCCACAACAACGAAAGCGGCGACCTCACAGCGCTATCCATACGCTACGCATTAAACGCCATTGGAGAAATAACCGGGCAGGTAACGAATGAAGATTTATTGGATAATATTTTTAGGAATTTTTGTATTGGGAAGTAACTATTTCTAACCGCTCATTAATGCCTGATCCACCGCCTATGTCATTTCTCTAGACCCATGATTATTAATCATTATTTGTAATGCTTTCAGTAAAAAATGAAAATTTTATTGTGAATAAATTCGAGACATTTGGTAAATATTTTGAGCATTTAGGCGAGTATTTGGTGAAAATAATTACCAATTATATAAAATAAGGCAAGCACAAAACAATCCCATCAATTGCAATTCGGAATAAATATTTATATCTATCATATTCAAATTTCGGTTATCTACTAAAGCAATCTTTTTACCCTTTAATTTAAGTCTTAACAAGAAGGTTAATAATTCTCTTGAATTTTTCACTCGGTAAAACTTATTTTAAATGATTCATTTTTGTGAAGATGTAATTAAAATCACAAATGGATAGAATAAGCCACAGCCCAGTATCAGTAAAGGTCTAGTAGCCCAAATTTTAAAATTGAATTAAAATTCAACCTTTTACTACATAGTTTGTAGTTTTGCGTATATTTGATGAATCTATGCCAAGCGGTGCAAACATTGGGTTTAAAAGTATTGTAATTGTAATCTTAGTTGGATTGCTGCAAACCTATGCCTGCTCAGCTTTCTGCAGCGTTAGTCTCAAAAGTTGTTGCAATGAAACTATAGAAACGCATAGTTGTTGCAGTAAAGAGGCTGAGTCTACGTCATCCACTGCCTCGCCTAATGGTGACTGTCAGGAGCAGCATTTAGCGTTTTCGCTTTCTATAGGTCAATTTTTTTCAACAACAACAATTGAAATTGTTAAGGCATCTCCTATTGAATTTAATTTAGTGGCTATAAATCAAGCTCATATTGATTTTAATAATTTTGAAACCATACTTGGCTTTCTAATTTATTCTGGATTTAGCCCCCCTCCTCCCAAACAGGGAATACCTGTGCTTAATTCAAGCATACTTATCTGATTTTACAACACTTTGATGTAACCCGAAGTGCTTCCTGTTGGGCGTTTACCGTTTATACAATAACCTAAAATACTATTTTTACACAACGTTAATTTCAATTTATTATGAAAAATTTACTCCTATTTTCATTTGTTTTTACCTCCTTCATCACAGTTGCCAAAGCGCAATCGGCAATGCAAATTCAGGGGCTTGATTGTTATGGCAATGCAGTAGACATGTTTGCTGATTTAGATGCTGGTAAGGCGGTTATTTTGCACTTTTATATGCCTGACTGTGGATCATGCCCTCCACCTGCAAAAAAAATTCAAACTATGGCAGATGACATCATGGCAACTTATCCAGGTATGATAAAAGCGTATGCATTTCCGTTCCAAAATTCTACTACTTGCGAATATTCTATTTCTTGGGTAGAAGATAATTTATTACCATTCTATGCACCTATGGATAGCGGAGCAACACCTGTTGCATATTATGGTGGCTTCGGAATGCCTACAGTAGTTTTATTAGGTGGTATAGATCATAGAATTATGTTCTCTACGCAGAGTTTTGTTTCAAGCGACACATCGGAAATGGCCGATTCGATACTTGCCTTATTTGGGGAAACAACGAGTATTTTGAATATTCCTTCAATTATTTCAGATTTAAATTTGGCGCCAAACCCTGCAAATAATCAATTTGAAGTTAAAGCTAATTTATTAGAAAATGGCCCGATTAAAATTGAGCTTATTGATATAACCGGTAAAATAATTTTAGTTAAAGAAGTTCAATTTGCGCTCACCGGTGAATTTGTTGAAAGTTTTGAAACAAATTCATTCCAGAGTGGCTTATACATGCTGCGATTTACAGCTGGAGCTTCAACAAAAACCGAACAAATTGCTATAACGCACTAATTTGAACTGTATGAATTTCGATAGGAATTTATTAGTAACTGCTGTAATGATTGCAGTTACTAATTTATTGTCAGGCCAAAATTATTCTATTTCACCTGCAGATACTATTATAGGCACAGTTCCTTATAATGATATTTATCATTTTAACATCATACAAAATAATTTAACAACGGATGCTTTAATATTTAGTTATGAAAAAGTAGATGCAATTTATCCGATAGGTTGGACAGCCAATTTATGCGACAACGGTACTTGTTATGACGGGTTTCCGGATAGTGGCACTATGGATACTGCATTTAATGGCGATGTTGGACTTATGTCAGTAGGTATTAACCCGGGATATATTTCTGGAACTTCATTGTTTAGATATATTATTTGGGAAGAATCAACGCCGGAAATATTGGATACCCTTACTTGGATAATAAGTACAGATGGAGTTTCTAGCGTTGCCAATGCACTTTCTGCATCAATAGATTTTATTTTCAACGCACAACAAAAAAATGTAATCATAACATCAAATTTGAATGACGGATTTGAATATTTCATTTCCGATTTGAGTGGACGTATATTAATAAACGGAAAATCATTCCAGCCGAATGTATCAATCGATGTTGCTTCATTTATAACGGGTATATATTTAGTTTATATATTAAATAATAATTCTTTTTCAAAAGGATCACAATTATTAATAAGTAATTAATAAAAATGAAAAAACAATTTCACCTCATATTTTTATTGTGTAGCGCCCTTTTTGCCAAAACTCAAAATCCGCTTGTGATTCCACCTGCGCTTACCGGAACTACGTTCAATCTGAATGTTCAAAATGGCGTTGTGCAGTTTTTTGATGGAATAAATACACCAACATTTGGCATAAACGGTGATATTTTGGGGCCTACAATTATTGTTAATAAATGGGATTGGGTTACAATAAATGTTACCAATAGTTTAACAGGTACCGGCAATACAACTACGATGCATTGGCATGGTTTGCATGTGCCGGCTATGGCTGATGGAGGCCCACATCAGATTATAGAACAAGGCGCTACTTGGAGCCCTCAATTTCAAATTTTGAATAATGCAAGTACGTTTTGGTATCACCCTCACGGTTTAGGAAAAACGGATTTACATGTTGCAAAAGGTTTGGCAGGTTTTTTAATTGTAAAAGATAGTGCTGAAGCGGAATTAAATCTTCCAAGAACTTATGGCGTTGATGATTTCCCAATTGTGGTGCAAACTAAGGCATTTGATGTTTTATACCAAGTTGCTATTGCTACACAAGATGATACACTTGTTTGTGTTAATGGTACTGTTGATCCTTACCTAGAGGCACCTGCACAGGTAATTCGTTTGCGATTACTAAACGGGTCGTCAATGAGAGTATATAATTTTGGATTTACTAACGATAAAGAATTTAATTTAATCGGTACAGATGGTGGATTATTGAGTAATTCGTTGCCATTAAATAGATTAATGTTAGCACCCGGAGAGCGCGGAGAAATTTTATTGGATTTGCAGGGTATGGAAGGGCAAACAATTTATTTAATGAGCAACAGTTCCGAAATGGTGAATGGAATTTATGGTGCTTCAACGGTAACCGGAATGATGGGAGGTGTAATTACTGATTATAATTTGAATCCGTTAAATGGAGCTGATTTCCAAATATTACAAATAAATGTCGGCGCTCAAACAATTGACCCCGTTTTAGAAATTCCCGAAGTGTTAGTTGAAAATATGCCTTTAACTAGCTACGATAAAACCAGAACTTTTAATTTGCAGCCCGATGAAATGATGGACCCTGAAGGTCAAGTAATGGGGCCATTTAATATTAACGGCGACCACTTTGATATGGAGGTAATAAACGAAACTGTTTATATTAATGATACAGAAAAATGGAGGATTCAAAATAATACGGGTATTGCACATCCATTTCATATCCATGATATTCAATTTACGGTTGATAATATAAATGGCGGTCCGGTACCTTTACAATTACAAGGGCTAAAAGATGTAGTAATGGTTATGCCAATGAGTTATGTTGAAGTAATTGCAGAGTTTAAAGATTTTACAGATAATGATGTGCCATATATGTATCATTGCCACATGTTGCATCATGAGGATGATGGTATGATGGGTAGTTTTATAGTGATTGACACAAATGCCACAGATATTCAAAGCGACAATGCAATCAATTTTTTAATTTATCCCAATCCGGCAGCCAACAATTTATTTATTCAATTGGATAATAATACAACTTGGGTTGAAATTAAAATAGTCAATATATTAGGTGAAGTTCTTTATAACCACCAGGAAAAAGCAACTGATCACATTTTAATTGATATTTCAGGATTAGCACCGGGAACATACACTTTAAAATTAGAAACTAATATTGGTAATAGTTCAAAAAAAATAATTATTGTGAATTAGCTGAATTAATATTTAGATAAATATTCACCGTAGTGGCTAAAAAATGAAGATATTTATTAAAAATATGGTTTGCGAAAGGTGTATCCGCACTGTAAAAAATATTTTCGAAAGGAATCATTTCCATCCTAGGAATGTGGAATTGGGAGAAGTTGAACTTGATGACTCCACACTTGGAAATAAGAAAGAACTAATTCTCGATGAATTAGAAAAAGAAGGATTTCAAGTAATTGAAGAGAAAAATGCAAAGATTATTGAAAGCATTAAGAATGCAATTATAAATCAAATCCACTATAATAGTAATTCTCACAAGCATTTAAATTACTCTCAAATACTGGAAATCAAATTGCTAAAAGATTACAGCTTTTTAAGTAGCCTATTTTCCGAAACTGAAGGAATTACTATTGAAAATTATATCATAAAACAGAAAATTGAACGGGTAAAGGAATTACTTGTATATAATGAATTATCATTAAGTGAAATTGCTTTCCAAATGAATTACAGTAGCGTGGCTCATTTAAGTGCTCAATTCAAAAAGATAACAGATTTAACACCCACTCACTTTAAAAGCATTAAGGATCACAAAAGAAAAACTCTGGATAAATTATGAAGCTGGAATTACGTAAATCAAATCGGTAATTATATAACATGCAAATGCCCACAGAAATGGAACTTTGTATTATGAGAATTATGACATATAATTATAAAGTAACTAATATGACTTGTGGAGGATGCATAGCCAATGTAAAGAGCCAGTTGTTAAAACATCCTGACGTTTTATCAGCAGAAGTGAACCTTCCTGATGATGCCATAATAACGATGGGGAAACAAATTACAGTTAGGCAACTACAGGATGCAATAGGTCTAGATTCAAAATATCAGATTACCCAAAATATGGTTTTGACTTATATCTGACCAACTATGCAACAATTATAGTAATGGGTTTCAGCAGTATTGGAGTAATTCAAAGTGTGGTGAAGAAAAAGTTATTCAGTGTGCGTGTCTTGGAACAATATTTAACTTGCCTATGAGTACAGTTGCAATTATTGAAGATTTATTAATGGTAACGATGGCAGAATTAATGCTTTTACTATAATGAAATTTATTTTGTTAAAATTAAATTATATGAAAATGAAAAAAATTATTTTATCACTTGCATTTTTATCAGGTTTTTTTGTTCAAAATTCTTTTGCACAAGATTTTGTACAATCTCAGCCATCTCAGTTGCTAAATTCCTACTATGACATTAAAAATGCTTTAGTTGCTGGTAAGGTAGATAGTACATCAATTAGAGCGGGTGAGTTTTTAAAAATATTAAATGCAATAGATTATAAGGTAATTTCAGAAGGTAATGCTAATGCATTATTAAAAGATGCAGGAGCAATTTCAGAAAGTAAGGACATTAAAAAGCAAAGAGAATATTTTGAAAATCTCTCTCTCAACATGTCATTATTGGCAAAAGCATTAGATCTATCTGATGAGGCGATCTATGAACAATATTGCCCTATGAAAGATGCATATTGGCTCAGCAGCGAAAAGGAAATTAGAAATCCTTATTATGGTAGCTCTATGCTTACATGTGGCAAGGTGGTGGATACAATTGAATAGTATCAATTCTAAAGAAAGTAAAATGAAAATATATACATTCATATTAATTCAACTTGTTTACATTAGTTATGTGTCGGCTCAACATGACATGCATAATATGAATAGAGAAGTTGAAAATAAAAATCAAATTGTTGAGGAAGATCTGGTACCCGTTAAAATAAATATGCATCCGGGTAAAACAGTTGTTTATCATTTATATGTTACCGATACAATAGTAAACTTTGCCGGAAAATCAAAGCGAGCCATTGCAATTAATGGTTCTATCCCCGCTCCAACTTTAATTTTTACTGAAGGAGATACAGCTGAAATTTATTTGCACAATATGCTGAAGTCTGAAGAAACCTCACTTCACTGGCATGGCGTTATTTTGCCTAATCATGCTGATGGTGTTCCATATTTAACTACAAAACGAATTGGCCCCGGCGAAACTCATTTATACAAATTTGCCGTAGTACAAAATGGAACATATTGGTATCATTCACATAGTGGATTACAGGAGCAGGTAGGAATGTATGGAGCATTGGTTTTTAAAAAAAGGGATGAGCAAGCAATAACCAATTTATTCAGTGCTGAATATACACTTGTTTTAAGTGAATGGACGAATGAAGACCCTGATCAGGTTCAGCGCCGACTTCGATCAGGCACAGATTGGTATGCAATAAAAAAGGGTAGTGTACAAAGTTACGCAGAGGCTATAAAAGCCGACGCATTTGGGACCAAAATCGAAAATGAATGGAAACGCATGGAAGCTATGGATGTTAGTGATATATTTTACGATTGTTTTTTATCAAATGGTAAATCCGAAACTGAAGCGGCACAATTTAAGGCTGGTGATAAGGTGAGACTTCGTATTATTAATGCAGGTGCATCAAGTTATTTCTGGCTGCAATATGCCGGAGGGAAAATAACTGTTGTTGGGAATGATGGTAATGACATAATTCCAGTTGAAGTTGACAGGTTAATTATTGGAGTTGCAGAAACGTATGATGTTATTGTTACGATCCCGGAAAATATGAGTTATGAGTTTAGATCAACTCCTGAAGACAGAACGAAATCAACTTCATTATGGCTGGGAGATGGAATGAAGATGAAAGCACCTGTTTTGCCCAAGCTAAAATATTTTGAAGGAATGAAGATGATGAACGATATGAGGAAGATGAATGGCGATATGGATGATATGGGAATGCAAATGAGCTTGCAACAAATGGATATGAATATTGTAATGTATCCTGAAATAACAGGTGGTAAAGAAATGGATATGGAATTAAAAAATGATTCCATTAAACATAACATATGCATAATAAAAAGCAAGATACCATACCTGAATTAAATGAAATGCATGATATGGACGCTAATTCCGAAATTATAACGCTTAATTATGCAATGCTTCGTTCAGCCGTAAAAACAACTTTGCCGGATACACTTTTTAAAGAGCTCCATTTTACACTTACAGGGAATATGAATAGATACGTATGGTCAATGAATAACAAAACGGTAAATGAATGGGATAAAATATTAATTATACAAGGACAAAATGTACGCATCATACTTCATAACAATTCTATGATGCGGCATCCTATGCATTTGCATGGTCATGATGTTAGAGTAATAAACGGACAGGGTGAGTATTCACCACTAAAAAACGTTTTAGACATTATGCCGATGGAAACAGATACAATTGAGTTTGCTGCTAACCAAAACGGAAACTGGTTTTTTCATTGTCATATTTTATATCATATGATGGCGGGAATGGGAAATGTTTTCAGCTATGTAAATTCGACAGAAAATCCTGAATTACCCGATGCGAAAAAAGCCTATAAAAGTTTTATAAATGATAACACAATGATTCATTTCATGGGCAAAATTGGTTTAGAAAGTAATGGGAGCGATGGAGAATTAATGCTTTCTACTAATCGCTATGCATTGCAGGGAATGTGGCACCTTGGTTATCATGATTCTCACGGCTATGAAGGCGAATTAAACTTCGGTCGGTATTTTGGTAAAATGCAATGGGTTTTTCCATATGTCGGTTTTGATTACCATTATAAAAAGATGGAGAGGCATGGTGACAACATTTTTGGCGATGAAGATTATACGATGTTGGGTCAGCTCACCAATAAAAACGATCGCAAGACTTTTGTTGCGGGTGTTCAATATACATTACCTATGTTGTTTGTTGTAGATGCACGAATTGATAGCGACGGGCAGTTTCGTTTGCAATTAGGCCGTGAAGGTATTCCGATATCAAGCAGGCTGCGTTTTAACCTTATGGTAAATACAGATAAAGAGTATGCTGCCGGATTTGAATATATAGTTACAAAGTGGTTTTCTCTTTCTACACATTACGACAGCGATATGGGTTTAGGAGTTGGAATTACTTTAGTATATTAAATTAAACCCGTTTTATTGATTATAATGTTTCTTTAATACTATATAACAATGGATCATCTACATCACAAAAAAAATCAGAAAACATCAAAGATTTACACCTGTTCCATGCATCCTGAAATCAAACTGGACAATCCGGGGAGCTGCCCAATTTGCGGAATGATTCTAATTGTAGCTGAAAAGCATGATACAACAGATAATAAGCAAAATGTAGAGTCAGATAAACCGCAGCATCAGCTTCAAAAATATACTTGTCCGATGCATCCGCATATTTTGCGTGACGCTCCAGGTAAATGTCCTTTATGTGGAATGAAGTTAGAACCAATTGCAAATTATTCTTCCAACTCTACGAATAATAAACATACACATCACACGGGTATGATTGCTAATTTCCGAAAACGTTTTTATCTCGTATTAATATTAACTATCCCTATTGTACTGTTATCAGAAATGATTCAACAATGGTTGAATATTAATATCAGTTTTCCCGGTTCAAAATATATTTTACTTTTATTATCCTCCCTTGTTTTCTTTTATGGTGGTTGGCCCTTTCTTAAAGGTTTAGTAGATGAAGTCAAAGCTAAAAATCCTGGGATGATGTTTCTAATTGGCTTTGCCATAACAGTGGCTTACACATACAGCGTGGCTACCGTATTTGGATTGGAGGGCATGGATTTTTTTTGGGAACTGGCTACTTTGATTCTCATAATGCTTTTGGGACATTGGATTGAAATGAAATCCATTGCAGGAGCTTCAAGAGAATTGGAATTACTGGTACAATTGATGCCTTCTGAAGCTCATCTGGTTATGCCGGATATGGTACTAGACATAAAAACGGATACTTTAAAAGAGGGTGATTTAATTTTAATTAAACCCGGTGAAAAAGTGGCAGCAGACGGAATAATTGCTGATGGAGAAACTTATTTAAATGAAAGCATGCTTACAGGGGAATCGAAACCTGTTCAAAAAGTAAAAGGTGATAAAGTAATTGCAGGAGCTATCAACGGGAATGGTGCTATCAAGGTCACCGTATCGCACGGCGCACTAGATTCTTATTTATCACAGGTGATTAAACTGGTGCAGGATGCACAAAATGCTAAATCAAATACGCAGCTATTGGCGAATAAAGCGGCTAAATGGTTAACTATAATTGCAATGCTGGCAGGTGTTACTACCTTTTTGTTTTGGTATTTAACAGGCCAGTCAATTGCCTTTGCTATGGAAAGAATGGTAACAGTAATAGTTATATGTTGCCCACATGCCTTAGGTTTAGCCGTACCACTTGTTGTTGCAAGGTCAACCGCATTATCAGCAAAAAGTGGCTTGCTTATAAAAAATCGAACGGCGTTTGAAAATGCAAGAAAAATTACCACAGTTGTATTTGATAAAACAGGGACGCTAACAGTAGGCAAATTTGAAGTATCAAAAATTGTTTCACTTCAAAAGGATTTAACTGAAAACGAAATCATTCGACTGGCATCCGCATTAGAGCAAAAATCAGAACATCCTATTGCCACGGGAATTTTGCAACAAGTAAAAGATTTATCTATTCAAGTTCCGGCAACAGAAAATTTTAATGCTATCACTGGTAAAGGTGTTGAAGCAACCGTAGAAGGGAAAAAAATATTGGTTGTAAGCCCTGGTTATTTAAAAGAAAATAATTTTGCTGTTCCTGATAGTTTTAAAGTGAATGATATGGAAACAGTGGTATTTTTAATTATTGATAATAAGTTAGCGGGATATATTGCTTTGTCTGATGAATTACGACCTGAATCGGCAGAAGCAATTAAAACTTTAAAACAAAATAATATCAAATCAATATTGCTTACAGGTGATAATAGTAAGGTGGCAAAAAGTGTAAGTGAAATTTTAGGAATGGATAGCTTTATTTCAGAAGTTTTACCACACCAGAAATTAGAGAAGATTAAAGAACTGCAAGACAAAGGAGAGTTTGTAGCAATGACAGGAGATGGTATAAATGATGCCCCTGCGTTGGCACAGGCTGATATCGGTATTGCTATCGGAAGCGGCAGCGACATTGCGGCAGAAACAGCGGGTATAGTGCTTGTAAACAGCAACCTAAAGGATGTTGTTAATTTAATTTTATTTGGTAAAGCAACCTATAGAAAAATGATACAGAACTTAATATGGGCAACTGGGTATAATGTAATAGCACTGCCACTGGCAGCAGGTGTTTTATATAATTGGGGAATAATGTTGTCTCCCGCAATGGGTGCGGTATTAATGAGCTTGAGCACAGTTATAGTAGCAATAAATGCAAGCACATTAAAAGTAAAATCTTTGAACAATCATTGATTGTTTTCATGCTTACTAAATTTACTTCACAATCATTCTGGGCCTTGAGTTTTTTTGTCATTACAATTAAGGCATATTAATTGCAATCTTTGAAATATATTGAACGCCACTATTATCCTGCAATAAAACTAAATAAATTCCTGAAGCCACGTTCTTTACGTTAATAGCGATTTCATCTTTAAGTAAAGTCGAGGTTATAATAATTCTTTCGCCATTCATATTTATAAGACTAAATGTGGAAATATCAAAATCTGATTTGACATATATAACATCTTTTGCCGGGTTTGGATAAAGTTTTATTTGCTGATCAATAATTTCACTTGTTGTTAAAGGCTCCGCATACGTTCCATTTCGATAATAAACAACATCATTATAATTATCTTGCCAAACAACATGCACACTTGTAGCTGAAGCAGCAACATCAGTATTTTCAAGACCGTAGAAATCAAGCAATGCAACTGTATCGTATTCTAAAGGCAATCCATTACTAATATCTGAAGTAAACAATAATGGAATTTCAGAGTTAGTGCCAACATTTTGCCTCCATGTTATAGCGACAGCATTGCCGAAATTTGCTATACGTGGATAGTTCTGGGTGGTGAGTTCAGGAAATTCAGCAGTTAATCGAATATCAAAATTTGCTTCAAAGGAAATAAGTGAAGAGGTTGAAAAGTAGATACGCGAATCTCCACTTGCGGCACTCATGTAGACGGAATATAAACTGTCATTAATAATAATACCATCAGGACCGCTTGAGGGACATGCATTAATTATCCAGTCAGTTTGATCTATTTGTATTCCATTCATAAACATATCACCGCCATTTGTTGAAATTCCAGCCCATGAATTGCGTAAATTATCTAAGTTATCTCTGTATAAAGTAGCAACATAATTATTTTCAGAAGTGATCCCAACAGGACAACAATCACAAACATCACCCCCTGAAAATTCGCTTGCTAAAACATCCATATTAAAACTATTTCCAAAATCATTTGAAGTTGCAACTACATATCGGGCATTTCCAAAGTCACTATCCAATTTCATAAAAGCAACTATTGGTTGCCCGTCTTCATTTACAGTAACAGCTGGAAATCTTGAAATATTGTCACCTATCATTCCGTCTACTTCAACTGGAGCTGAAAAGGTCATTCCACCATCATAGGAATGGATGCAATAAGCCGGAGCCATATCTTCGGGATTCTCTTTGCAAACCACATAAATAGTATCGCCAAAGGCTGCAATATCAGGCCCAGCCCATGAGGCTGTAAAAATTTCCATATCCATAGGAGTAACCCTGATTGGAGTTGTAAATTCAGTACCATTCCATCGGGCGAAATAAGCAGCTGCTTCATTAGTATTTCCCCAAAGAATTAATGGGTTGTTATTTCTATCCAAAACAACCCTTGGATGTTGATTGCTGAATGATGATTCTGCAACTTGCATAGGTGAATCCCAAACAATACTGCTTTGGCTAAAACAAATTGCAGGTAGAAATATATAAATTAGGAGAAGTCTCATGCTCCAAATTTAAGAAAATTGTGGTTTAGAATGTTGCCTTCTTATTTAATCTGCTGATTAAAATAAGTTATTTTATTTATGTTATGCTATGTTTCGCATTGTAATTTTTTACAAATTACAAATTCATTGATGAAGCATTAAATTGTTCATCGGCGTCCAAATTGAATGCAGATTTGTCCCCCATTTGCACCCATCCCTAATACCCTTTAAAATAAAACCATCTCACATTTTGTATTGGCAAGTAATTGCAAACCTCATCTCCCCACCAACCTAAACCCATTCCTCATCCCCTCTACTTCACTATTCCCAATCCCAACTTCTTTAGCAATTTCTTTCCATCGGCTAACACTATTTATTACATCTGTAATTATTTCTTTACTGCGTTTGTGTTGGATGCGAAAATCGGGAGCAACTTGGAGCGCTAATTCAAGATCCTGAGCATTATCTGTTTCTGAAATATTTAAGGTGAGTCCATTACCATAATGTGTCGGATTTACATCAAAAGCAGGTGAGAGTTTCCATCCATTTTCGTCGAGCAGGAAACCATGATTGCGGAGGTGGTCATCAACATTTGATATACAAATATTAAATACAATTCGTCGCCATAATTGCTCTAAATCGCGGTCGGGTTGAGAGCCGTTGCGCATGAGAAATTCGGCAAGATGCAAATAACTCACTCCGGTAGCGTGATTGTCGCCATCTTTTTTACCTAGTTGTGTCATTGCAGAAGAATAATGCAGACGTTCACCTTCTAATCTGTCAAATCGTTTTGTCAAGAATGTGTGATGTCTTCCGGAAAATTTTCGAATGTGCGCATCTGACATTTCTATACCGGCGTCAACTGCAAGTTGTCGCGCAACATATTCCCATGCGCCGGTATTTATTTCATCATTATGACTCGGAAATTTTGCAATCCATAAATCACCTTCCGGTGAAAGTACACTTGCTTTAGGAAGAGCACCACCAAGCGAGGAGCCCGGTGTAATTAACAGGTTTAGCCACTTTAAATAATCTTTTTCATCTTCTGCACCATCTTTTTCTAATTGCAGACTCGCAAATTCAAGATCTCTCAATTTTGCAAAAGGCGGTGCTGCCATTTCTTTATTATTGTCGAGAAAAGGCCCTTGCTCTGATAACCGAAACCGAAGTCCGCCCATACGGTGGCCATCATAAACGCCTAACAAAAAATCTGATTCGTATAAAGTTTTGGGTTGCCTTTTTTCTTCCCTGGCCAGTTGCGCTTCACGTCTTCTCATTAACACTTTGCCCCAACGGTCCGGTGAAGAGTCTAAAAAAATACCAAAATTGGGATGCTCATTTCGATGATATTGCGGTCCGGTGAATAGACCTAAGTCCGGATCGAGCTGTTTCGCAAATGGCGATTGAAGCCAATCCGAATTATAAGTAAATGAAAACACTTCGCTACCTCTTGATTGATCAACGGCAAGCATTCCCATTACCATTGGCGAGGTTAATCCTTGCCAATGGGCACATACCTGAATCCGTTTTTGAGTTGCTTTACTCATGTTTGTTGTTATTTACTTCCCACCCCGCATCAAAGCCACATCCTGCAACTTGCGACCAACCACGTCATCTTGTGCAATTATTAATAAATCTTTCTCCAACCCCAGACAAAACAATACACTGGCGTAGGCGCCTATGGTTACGGCACTGTCACCGCGCTCTATGGCTCTAAGCGTATTTCTGCTCATACCGGCACGCTCTGCAAGCATAGTGGTAGTAATCTTGCGGCGTAAACGGGCAAGGCGGATGTTTTCACCCAATTGCCTAAAGGTATGTTTGAGCGTTGGAGGTAATGGAGCTGTTTTTCGTGGCATAATTGCACAATTTGGTAACTATTTTAACCCAAAAGTAACATAATTAGTTAAAATAGTTAGCAAATGTAAAAAAATTAGCTATAAATGTTGGTCATTATTATGTACAAAATATAACTAAAATGGTTAAAATAATTACCATTTTGTATTTCAGCTTTACAATATTTTCAAATATCCATTATTTTTTTTGACCATCAATTCATCTATTCAACGCCACTTGAACAGCATAATTCTCACCTGCAATTTCCATGGTAACGATATAAATCCCATTAGGTAATTCCGTTTCCAAAACAGTTTCTGAATTGGATATTTGGCTTTCGAATAACAACTGACCATACACATTAAATATTTTGCAATTCCAGTTTGTCGGAGTTTCTTCGTCGAGTGAAATATGAATTTGACTGCCATAACTGAATACGGAAAATGGAGGTTCTTCTTCAATTGTTTCTTCTCCTAGTCTGCATGTGTTGGTATTAAATGTTTGGATGTCAGAATACAATGAAACCTCACCATCGCTGCAAAAACTTCTGATACGCCATTCATATTCGGTATCGCAAGTTAAGCCTGATACTTTTCTAAAAGATTTAACACCTGCAACTGTTTTGGTTATCCATGTTGCTGCACCTGTTTGTCTGTATTGTAATTCATAATGGTCGGTACCCGCAATTACTTCCCATTTTATTTTTGCAGTTGTCCCGGTTATAGCAACAGGAGTTAATGGATTTGGGGGATAACAAGTTGGAATAAAACCGGCAATAATTGGGAGTTCCGGTGTTGTTTCATATGCATAGGAATGAATTTTAACTACTTGCGCAACTTTAGTTGTTGGCGTTGCACTTAAAGAAACCCATCCATAATGTGTAAGTCCGTCAATTTCAAATTTAACTCCAAGGTATTTATGATCAATATTTTGCCATGGACCAAATTGATAACTGAAATCAACCCAACTCCCGGGTCCCCAAAAATCATCCCATTTACGCCACTCACCTGCATTATTAAATAAGGTAACTTCGGTTGCAACACCCCAAGTGGCAGCTTCAGAAATAATTTCCCCTGATTCCAATGGCGATGCAACTGATGTTCCGAATGTAGCCAAATTATTAACGAAATTTACATTCATACCATACGCTTCAATTCTTTGATGCGTAGATCCTGTGCATGACCAACCTGTAGACGATGTATCACAATACATACTAACCCAGATATTATGAGAAAAAGTCAAATCGGTTAATCCATCACCATTAAAATCGATAAAATAACTTTCATCAGTGTATAGTGGGAATTGCTTGTCAGGGTCAATATCGTAATAACTAACTTGCCCATATACTTGATTGGAAACGATTAAACTTCCTGCCATAGCAGAATAACTAAGCAGTTTTTTTTGTAATGAGTTGTTGTTCATGAGTTTCAATTTTAAGTTAAAATTGGGGAACTGTTTCCTAAAAAACAACTACTAATGTGCGAAATCTTAGTTTTTTTATGTGAATCGATAATTTGGCTTAGTAAAGAAAATTTTGTTATAGTGAAGCACTTTGGCTTTTGACAAGTGTCTCAATTTAATTGGGTGCAAGCTATATGCTTTTTCAAACCAATTTCAACACCATTGCGCAATTTTAAGTAATATCACTCCATTTGAAATTTAATTTCAGTAATCATAAATAAATTACATTTTTACAAAACTTTGTATTGCAAATTCACTGCTGTTATTATTGTGTAACATCAAATAATATAGGCCGGTGGGGAGGTTTTGTATCTCAAGCTTCGTTGAGTATAATTTTCCACCTTCCTGCAATTTCCCTTCTGCAGAAATAATTGTATAATTTTCAAAATCGCCTGTTGCTGAAATATATAAATAGGTGTTGGCAGGATTTGGAAAAGTGATTAGATTTAATTGTGATGTTTGTTGAACCGTTAAAGGTAATTCAACATTACATGTTATTTCCGTACTACTTTCAGTATTTAACGTTGCTGCAAAATCCACCAACTCATTCCATATTTGAATATGACTATTATCGCTATTGGTTAAAACGATAATTCCGGTTTGCGTATCATCATTAAAATACATATCGGTTGAAACGCCTGAATCGCCGCCGCTATGGCCCCACCAGGTGCCCTCGTCGTAATAATTATACCAGACTAATCCTTGGGTAGGATCAATTAAAGGAATTTGTGATGAACGAATTAATTCAATCGTTTCAGGCTGTAATAATTGAACACCATTAAAGCTTCCATTATCCATATTCATCCATAAAAATTTTGCAAGCGACAAGGCAGTGGTACGCAATTGTCCGTCAGGATAATCCGGGTAACCATATAATCCATAATCGAAATAGGCATCCCCAATATAATCATAAGGATGTGCAATTAAATTGGTATCTAATTCACTTAAAAACCATCCGGTATTCGACATACACAATGGTTCAAAAATATTTTCATTACAATATTCATTAAATGGTTTACCGGAAAATAATTCAACCATATAACCTAACAATGCAATGCCCTCATTACAATAATTGTATTGCGTGTTCGGAGCGTAGGTGTAAAAATTATCTTCTGCATAATAATAGGGGCCACCCGCTTCAAAATAACCCTGCATAAATTCTCCTAATGGCAATGTTGCGTCACCGGGAACATAAACGGTATCGAGTATATTCCAATTGTCGCGCATAGCTGCACTGTGTGTGAGCAGTTGTCGCATAGTGATAATTGAATCAGGGAAGGCGGGGTGATATATTTCAAATGGTAAATGGGCATTAATATTATCATCTAATTCAAAATAACCATCTTCAAATAATTGCATAATTGCAGTACAGGTGATAGTTTTGGAAATAGATGCGAGCATATAAATGGTGTTGGTATCAACAATAGCGCCGGTAGCTAAATTTGCTGTTCCGTAATTGCCAACCCAGGCTAGTTTATTATCTTTAATAATAACCGCACTTACACCCGGCACATGTTTACTTTCCATTTGGTCGGTGATAAATATATCTATCGCAGATTGTGTTTTTGCAACGATACTGACGCAGGTCAAAAAAACTAGTAAATTCCATTTCATAGTATAAATTTATGAAAGGACGATGAAAAGGAGAAAAAATTAGCAAATGTTATGGAAATTACTGCCATTACAATATGGCTTATTGGCAATAATAAAAAGCAACGACTGAAGGGGCAGGAAAAAAAGAATCGGGAAATAAATGTTTCCCGATTCAAAAAAAATTACTTCGTAATCGGACTATTTGCGTCGCACATTGGCGGACAAAGATTTGAGCCGGTGCGGGCTGCGGAATAAATTGTTTCGGTATTGTCTAAACCATCGTCGTTTATACCTACAACAATTGATAAAGGTGCACCAACCGAATCTTGTGCAAAATACATGCGATACGCAGATGTATTTGGATTGTTGGCAGCAATATTATTCATCGATTCCAATTCGCTGGCTTCAATTCTTATTCCTGTTACAGGTGAATCGGCAGCAGCAGCACTGTTGCGATAATTTCTGATGTTTGTACGCGCTTCTTCCTGTGAAACAGATTTTGCTTGTCCGTTTGCAGCAGGACTAAACGGTGCAAGCGACATACATAAAATTGCTGAAGGGATAATAGTACTTATTGTAAGAATTACAATAAGTCGTTTGTAAATTCTAATCTTTTGAGTTGCTTCCATAAATGTGTATGTTTGTATTAGTTTGCGATAAAGTTAGTAATCTTTCCCTTACAACAGCTTTTTTATAAACACACAAGCAGCAGTTTTAATATGTATAAACATTTAAAAGGACAAAGCCTCCTCGCTTTGCTTATTTTAGTTCAGTTTTACGCATTTGCGAGCAGTGAAAGTGCTAGTGCAATTACATCGCCCGAAGAACACATTTCCTTACCTCCTGTTGATAAAACGGATATCTTGACCAAGTTGAAGTCTGCCAAAACAGATATCCAAAAAATAAACTGTTATAATGAATTAGCTACATTTTATATCGACTGGGAAGCCGATGCATCGGTTGCAGATAGTTTGTTAAGTGAAGGAATAGCCCTGGCTGAAATGTCGTATAACAATAATTTATTGTTGCATGCGTATGCTAATTATTTAATTGTAATAGATGATTATAATTATGCAAAAAAGGCAGAAACAATAATTGAAAAACTGAATGCTTTAGGCGGACAGTTTAATAAACCGGAAGACAATTGGAAGTGTAAATATGCATTAGCAAAAGGATATCAGTTGATATTTAAAATGGAATCGGCCCGTGATTATGCTTATCAGGCGCTTACATTAGCTATTCAGTCAAAAGACCCTGCCACCATTGTTGAAACACATTTAACGCTAGGCGATATTCAACAGAAAATGAATAATAATGTGGAAGCCATCCGCAATTATCTGGATGCGCTAACTATAGCAGAAGCCGAACAAAATGTTATTCTGCGCATGGATTGTTACCATCGTTTATCCAATTTTTATAATCTGATAAAAGCTTATGATAAATCGATACAATATAAGCTGAAGGAAATTCATTTATCGGAAATAGATGAACACCCTGATTCGATTCGGATAATGACGTTGAAATTTGATTTGGAGGTAATTGCATTTAATAACCGTACGGTAAATGAAAAACAGTTGTATAACATATTGGATTTTGCCGAACGCCATCATGTCGAAAAACTTAATAAATTCGGGATGGTAGCTTTTAGAAATCATTTAATCAAACAAAATGATTTCGCGCAATTATATACATTATTTAATACTGAATTTCCGGAAGAATTGGAACGAATCAAAATAAATGATACTACCACTTATTATCGTTTAAATGCATTATTTAAGGAATATAAAGGTGAACCCGATTCAGCCGGCTATTATTTTGATAAGGCTGCACAACGAATAAATACATCCAGCGATAAATTGCGCAAATCGAGTTTTTACCTGAGGTATGGCGATTTTTTTCAACGCCATAACCAACCCGAAAAAGCCATTGAGCAATACCGCAGCGCTTATTTACTGGCTTCCTCAATGCCTTATTACGAATTTATGTTGGAAGCATCTGATAAGTTAGAATCAATTTTTGTAGGTGTGGGCGATTATACTAATGCCTATAAGTATGGCAACATAAACCGCAATATTGCTGATAGTTTATCGAATATGGTTAAGAAAGAAGAATTACAATTGCTTGAAATAGAAAATGAAGAAGTATTGCGCGAACAACGCACTGTTAAAGCAGAAGAAGAAACCAGACGAAGAAATAATATTCAATACACAGCGATTACTATTTTAATTGCCACAGCATTTTTATTGTTGCTGATTTTGGGCGGATTTAATGTGCACGCTTCACTCATCAGAATGGTGGGATTTATTTGTTTTATTTTCTTCTTTGAATTTTTGATATTATTATTTGACACGTGGATACATCACCTCACCCATGGTGAACCCTGGAAAATACTTGCAATTAAAATTTTATTAATGGCCGGACTTGTCCCGCTGCATCACATGATTGAAAAACGAGTGACACATTATTTAATTAATAATAAATTCAACTGGAAACAAAATCGCTGGTTTAACTTCAAAAAGCCGGTTCAGGCTGCTCCGGAAGTTCCGGTTGTGCAAGATGATGAGGTGGTTTAGTTCTAAAAATTTATTTTCATTTAATGAACCGTAAATTCATTTTTTGTGAGCTCAAAGCGCTTTCGGCTCAATAAAATCACTTTTTGAGCTCAATAAGTGGTTTTTTTGAACTCGAAAACCCAGTTATTGAGCTTGAAATAGGTATTTGTAAACAATTAATAACGGTGGACGCACTTAAAGAACGCGCTAATATTTAATCCTCACGGTTTATTAAACCGCCGTTTAAATTTATATAAAATACCCGCTTTAAATACAAAATCGAGAGAGGTAGCATCTACATATAAATCTTCTTTATAAGCCGGTGTATAATTATACCGTGCACTTAAACCAAAATGTAAAAACATGGTTTTGCTGAGTACATAACCAAAATTATAACCCAGTTCGCCACCCATTTTGTAAGTATAAGTTGAGTCGCCGATAATTACGCCGTTATACATATTTAAATCAAAATAATTCAGCCATTTGTAGGTGCTCATGGTTACACTTTCGGCATTGGTGGCAAACATAAATCCGCTTGGAGTTATGGTTACGTAACTTAATCCGGTAATTAAATATGCTTCGTTTAATCCATCAATATTTTTATAATCTAAACCAATATTGTAGTTCATTGGTAATGGAATAAAATTGATGGGTTTAGAAAAATACATTTCTGCACCTAATGCATGTGATAAATCTGCTTCATAAACATTGTCGGATAAAAACTGAGCGCTGTTGGTGCCGCGCAGACTAATAAATTGTGCTGATGCCACTAACTGACAACCAATAAATAGGAGTAGGAGGAGTTTTTTTAAATGCATAATATTAAAACGTAAAACCAGGTTCAGGTATTGTTTTTAAATTTCCAGATAACGGAGCGCAGGGCAATTAGTAAATAACCTAGGAGAATATATTCTAAAAAGCGAATACCCAATACGGCAAACATATTTATTTGTTTCACCGGATTTCCCATTTGGTCGAAGCAGGTAAAATCCTGTTGAATAATTGTTGTTCCAGGCATGGGGTTCGAAATGTTTTCATCGCGGCTCAAACTGCTGCCATCGGTGCAAAAACACATTTCGACGGGTTTGTTATAAATGATATTTCCGGGTTGATCGACAGTAGCGCCTATTAATGCAAAAAAGCTCAAGCCGATTGCACGCGTAAAGCTTCCCGGATTTTCGGGTTTGCGCAATGGTGCAATTCCGAATCCAATAACACCTAAAACAAGTAATATTATACTTGCCACACCTTCCAACGTTGCCACAGCAATAAATGAACCGATTAATGCAAAAAGGACACCTGCAATGCATGCAACAATAATGATAATCCAAGCCCATGCGGGAATTCGTTTCCAAATGCTGTTGGGTTTATTGGCGGGAATGCCCATTATTTCGGCACCACAATACCGACAATGTTTAAAATCGTCGGGATTATCTTTTTGGCAATGTGTGCAGGTTTTCATACGCTGCAAGATACTGATTTTTACATTTTTGGCTATTTATTGCTTTGGGTTAACGGATTGAGTGATGAACATGGAAACTCATAAAGTAGCGTATAAGACGAACCCGCGTGAGGGATTGCAGCGGAAACCCCCTTTGTCCGCCTCGGAAAAGGGGTTGCAGCGGAAAGCCCGACCCTATAGTAGATTAATAATTTGCGGGGGCAAATTATTAATCACTATAGGGGCACGCCCAACGTATTCAGTTCATTTGCGGGGGCAAATTATTAATCTACTATAGGGGCACGCCCAAATTTTAAGTATGCAACCTGATAGTTGAATATTTGAAATGTATTACCTTTGCACCCGATGGAACCTACACATCAACAGGAGCAAGAGGAACAGGAATACCACCCGAATATGTTTTGGGAGGGATTTTTTTATTTGAGCTTTTTCATTTTTGCCAATATTGTGCTCATTCCTTACACGCCGAAAAAATTGTCGTTTTTGTCGTTTAACGGGTATTATCCGCTTGCGATGATTACTTATGGTTTGGGCGGTTTGTTTGCGGGGATGCTGGTGTTCAGACTGGTAAAAAATGCACCTACGTGGGTTAAGTTTGCGATTGTTGCGGTAATTTATGCTACCATTTTGTATTATCTGGTTGATAATATTGAGCGATTTATGATTCCGGATTAAGCATTCACGGGATTTCAGCGCGTTTTTCCTCTACTTTTTGCAATATTGGTAACCTGTAAGTCAGGAAATTATCTTTCTGTAAAAAATGTTCGTATTTGTGGCATAAGAATTACGAATCTGCCATTCCTTTTTTTACCTTTGTCTACAATATTTTTTTAATCTGAAAAGCACAATTTGACCAAAATTATGTCTGATAAAGCGTTCATTAAACTCGGCGAAAAGGAAGTTGAGTTACCTATTTTCGTAGGCACCGAAGGAGAAGAGTCGATAGACATTAATAAACTCCGCGATTTAACCGGCTATGTTACCCTCGATAGTGGTTACAAAAACACAGGCGCTACTAAAAGCAGCATTACGTTTTTAGATGGTGAGCTGGGTATTTTGCGTTACCGCGGATACCCGATTGAGCAACTTGCTGAAAAGTCGAACTTTATGGAAGTGGCTTACCTGTTGTTATATGGTGAACTGCCGACAAATGATCAATTTGTAAACTTTACAGATAGAATTACGCATCATACCCTGGTTCATGAAGATGTGAAGCAATTTTTTGATGGTTTCCCATCCAATGCGCATCCAATGGGTCAGTTATGTTCACTGATGTGCACGCTGAGTTCATTTTACCCGGATTCATTAAATCCGAACATGAGCAAAGAGGCGACTGATTTAACCATTATTCGCATTTTGGCAAAAATGGCTACTGTTGTTTCATGGATTCATAAAAAATCGGTTGGTCATCCAATCATGTATCCGCAAAATAAATACGATTATGTAAGCAACTTCCTGTATATGACTTTTGGTATGCGTACTGAAGATTATGTGCCGGATCCGGTTGTTGTGGATGCTTTAGATAAATTATTAATTCTGCATGCCGACCACGAACAAAACTGTTCAACATCTACAGTTCGTATGGTAGGTTCCAGTCAGGCAAATGCTTACGCAAGCGTTGCAGCAGGTGTTGCTGCTTTATGGGGGCCATTACACGGTGGTGCTAACCAGCAGGTAATTGAAATGCTGGAAATAATTAAAGCAGATGGTGGTAATGTTGCCAAATTTGTTGAAAAAGCAAAAGATAAAAACGATAATTTCCGCTTAATGGGATTTGGTCACCGCGTTTATAAAAACTTTGACCCGCGTGCAAAAATTATTAAAGTTGCGTGCGACAATGTTTTAAATAAATTAGGTGTGTTTGATCCGATTCTGGATATTGCAAAACAATTGGAAGAAGTTGCTTTGCGTGACGAATATTTTATTGAAAGAAAATTATATCCGAACGTAGACTTTTACAGCGGTATTATTTATCGCGCAATTGGTTTCCCAACCGAAATGTTTACAGTATTGTTTGCATTAGGTCGTTTACCGGGTTGGTTGTCACAATGGAAAGAAATGCGTGAAGCAAATGAACCAATTGGTCGTCCGCGCCAAATTTACACCGGACCAACCGTTCGCGATTATACCAATATTGCAATTAGATAATTTTGATTTAGAAATAATATAAAAGCTGCCTTTTCGGGCAGCTTTTTTTATGCAGTAAAATCTTAATTAAAATGCAACCTGAAATTGCACCTGCATAACATCGTTTGTTTTTTGCACGGTTGCTTCTTCGCGAACAATATCGTAACCGATTTGAATTTTACATAGTTCACCAAATAAAAAACTCGGACAAATAGTATATACATAAACGGCATTATCGGCAATTGCTTCGTTGGTGTCAAAATATTCGAAGCGTCCGGATAGTTGAATTTTTTTAGGAATTACATCACCAATTAATTGCACATAATATCCGCCTTTATTAATGGTATCATCAACACCTTGCATGTATTCTGCACGAAGTGTAAATACCTTATATTGATACTCAGCTTCGAGTGCCCAGCGGTCGCGATTTTTATCTACATTTAAACTATCGCCCCATCGAGAAGAACCATTATAATAAGAACCGCCAATCCACATTTTTTGTATTGGAGAAACAATTACTCTGCCTGCAAATGCCTTGTCTTTGTTATTATCGAATTTATTAATTCCGCTTCCGTTAAATACACCTGCAGCATAATTTAAATAAGGTTTATCATTTTTAGTTTTTAAAATTCCGGAAGCTTGAATACCAATATCGCGTGCATTTTGATTGCCAATAACATCTGCTCCGCGTGCACCGAGCGATTCACTTAATATGGCGCGATTCACTGTTTCCATTTTTGTTTCAGAAGCAATAATATCATTTCCTAAAGGAACCAACATTTGCCCTGCACTCAATTTCAACTGGTCACCTTTTAATTTATAAATAAAAATACCTTCCAGTAATTGTGGCGGAACACCACCTGCAAATTCAGCAAAAAAACGATAATCAATTTTAGCTGTCAATCCACCGGTTAAAGCAAGTCGCGCACGGCGAATATCGAAGCCACTTATTTTAGCGGTATCCGTAAAATATTGAAAACGTGGTTGTGTGTATCCGGTTAATTTTAATTGTTTGCTGCTGACAATTTTATTGGTATCTGCTTTTGCTAATCCGGTTTGTGCAGAAAGGTATTGAATAAATAAAAATCCAATCAGGGCGAGTAATATTTTTTTCATTTTAGTGGGTTTTGGTAAAACTGATACCCGCAATATTAGGATTTTTAGTTTTGAATGGAATTTCAATTTACAGTTATTTTACGCTGTTTAAAATTGTTTTACACGCACCTTTGTAGTTTGTAAAAATAACAGCCATAACCGCAAAGTCGCCAAGGCCACAAAGCGACACGAAGATTTTTTTACAATTTACTTAGCGTTACTTAGCGGCCTTTGAACCTTCGCGGTTTTGGCTGTTCTGGGAGAAATAAAAAATAAAAACTCTGAATTAAATTAATTTATTTAATTGAAGATATATGTTTTTTATAGTCTGTAAATAACAGCCGAAACCACAGAGCAACACAGAGAAAATACACGCAAAGTGCACGGAGAATTTTACTAAAAACAAAACAATACATCTTTATAAAAACCACACAACACCACTTTGCGCCCTTTGCCCTTCGCGTCCTTAGCGAGAAAAAAAACCGCGGAAAAAAACACAGCAAATAATTACACAAATAAAATCACCACAAACACACACCCTACCACTTAGCGCCCTTTGCCCTTCGCGTCCTTTGCGAGAAACAAAACACTGCGAAAAAAAAAACACCGCGAGAAAAAATACAGCGAGAAAAAACACCACCGAATAATCACACAAATAAAATCATCATAAAATCAAACAATACAACTTTGCGCCCTTTGCCCTTCGCGTCCTTAGCGAGAAAAAAACCGCGGGAAAAAACACTGCGAGTAAAACTGCGAGAAAAAAAGACAAGCAAATACACACGCAAATTTCACAAAAAAAATCTCCAAACATTAATACAATAAACCTTAGCGCCCTTTGCCCTTCGCGTCCTTAGCGAGAAACAAAACACTGCGAAAAAAAAAACACAGCGCGAAAAAAACACCGCGCGAAAAAATACAGCGAGAAATAACCCTACCACAAATATTCACCAAAAACCTTGCGCGCTTACCTTCACCACTTAACATCAATAATTTTATACCGCTCCGCATAAACCTTCGCTTCATTCTCCGTTTCGAAAATTTTAATTAATTCGAAAGAAGTAGTCACCACCTCATCATCATCTCCTAAATTAATAATCATACCGTTTGGATCAACCTTGTCCAGACAAACATCCAACAAACAATATTTTTGCGGGAAAGCATTTACATCTTCCACTTGTTTATCGGGAGCATAGTAACTGATATCTAATTTGCGAATCACCGTACAAAATTCATTCGGCTGATTTTTAAATGGTTCTTCGGGAGTAATTAACGTTTCATCAGTAATATTCGGCTGTTCGATCGTCGTATTATTATCAATAGGTGTTTCTTTTTCCTCCGCAGTATTCCTTCCGCAACCATAACCCATTATTAAAACAAATACTATAAAAATGAATTTGCGCATACAATTATTTTTTTGCTTTAAACGACCATTCAATAATAAAATTGCTTACCACAGTGCCATCCTTTAATCGGCCTGTTGACTTGCAAACAACGGTAACACCTTCACCATCCGACAATGTTTTTTCCACTGCATCAAAAATTGCCTTTCCATTTTCGCAGGTAAAATAAACGCGTGCCTGTGCTTTTTTGGTGTATGCAGCTTCCAATTTTGTCACCAGCATCGAAACCGGAGCACTTTTCCCCTGAATAGCCATTAACCCTAAAACGCCGGTACTCATTTCCGCCGCCATAGCTTGGGTAGCAAAGTATACCGACTTAAACGGATTTTGCGATAACCATTTAAATGGAATACTCGCCACGGCGTGTTCCGCATCCAATTCCCTGACCCGCAAACCCGCCAACAAAGCAATAGGCATTTTCTGCAACATAAACAGCTTAAACAACCATTTATGCAACACATTGCGCCTAAAAACCACCTGTTTATTATTCAATTCCCCCATTCCAGTCCCGAAATTACCCCAATAATCCAAATTCCCCCAAAAAAAATCCACAAGCACATTCATCCCCCTCAATCGTAAATCCGGTATGTAAGGGCGGATGCAATTCGCCCCTACATAACGGATTTACTAACATTTGCGAAAAAATTTAATGACTATCCTCCCTCAAAAAAATCAGCACAAACTCCAAGCACACCCTCCAAAAAATCCGTCCCCATCCCTTTCCGCTTTAGCGGCCCATCCACCCACCCTCCCAAAAAAATCCGTCCCATATCCGTTCAACCCGTTTAATCCGTGTTCCCCTTAACCCACCCTCCAAAAAAATCAGCGTCCCGCCAGCGGGCACCCTTCACCCATCCACCCAAAAAAATCAGTTAAAATCCCGCCTAATCTGCGACCCGCCCAGCCGGGTTCAGCGTTCCCCAAAAAAATCCGTCCCATATCCGTTCAATCCGTTCAACCCGTGTTCCTTTTAAAAACATATCCCTAAAAATCTTAATTTGTCCACCCCATCCGTAAATCCGCTATGTAAGGGCGGATGCAATTCGCCCCTACATACCGGATTTACTTACATTTTCGAAAAAATTAAAAATTATCCTCCCCAACAAAGAAAACACCACAAATCAAGCACACCCTCCAAAAAAATCCGTTCCCATCCCTTTCCGCTTTAGCGGCCCCTCCACCCATCCCCCCAAAAAAAATCCGTCCCATATCCGTTCAACCCGTTTAATCAGTGTTCCCCTTAACCCACCCTCCAAAAAAATCCGCGTCCCGCCAGCGGGCATCCCTAACACATCCATTAAAAAATCAGTTTAAATCACGCCCAATCAGCGACCCGCCCAGCCGGGTTCAGCGTTCCAAAAAAAATCCATCCCATATCCGTCCCATCCGTTTAATCCGTGCCTGCCTGCCGGGGCAGGTTCCCCTTTAACCCACCCACCCAAAAAAATCAGCCTAAATCCGCCCAAATCAGCGACCCGCCTGCGGGTTCCGCGTTCCCTTTCACCCACCATCCCCTTTCCCCGAAATTCACTACCTTTGCACCACAATGAGCACCATTCAAACAGATCACCGCATTGAAGTAGACGAACTCATCGACGGCCTCGTCGGAGTGCGGCTTATTGTCCATAACGACGACGTAAACACCTTCGAATGGGTTATCGAAAGCCTTGTCGAAATCTGTAAACACACCCTCGAACAAGCCGAGCAGTGCGCTTACATCATTCACTTTAAAGGAAAATACGCAGTGCAACAAGGCGCAAGAGCCGCTTTAGCACCCATGCGCGAGCAATTAACCGATCGCGGTATTAATGCTACCCTCGAATAATCAATATGCCCATCTGGCAACTCGATGAACGTATCATTTTTCCTGCACCACAATTTGCAGAAACCGACGGATTATTAGCCATTGGCGGCGATTTTTCTATCGAACGATTATTACTCGCCTATCGCTCCGGAATTTTTCCATGGTTTAATTACGACGATGAATGTTATTGGTTTTCTCCCGACCCGCGTTGCATTTTAATGCCCAATGAAATTATTATTTCAAAAAGCATGCAGCAGCTTTTCAAAAAAAATATTTTCACAATAAGAGTTAATACCAATTTTGAAGGCGTAATTAAAGGTTGTGCAACAATAAAAAGAAAAGCCGATTCCGAAACATGGATCGATCATCAGTTTATTGAAGCTTACACACAATTACACCGAATGGGAATAGCACATGCTATAGAAGTATATGCAGAAAATGAATTAGTGGGCGGATTATACGGCCTTTCTATCGGTGCATGTTTTTTCGGCGAAAGTATGTTCAGTGCAAAAAGTAATGCTAGCAAATATGCATTTATTTTTCTCGCACAAAAAATGTTGGAATTAAAATATCACTTTATCGATTGCCAGGTATATAACGAACATTTAGCATCAATGGGTGCAAAAAATATTTCACGAAATCAATATCTCGAAATGTTGGCTGTGGCGCTCAAAGCTAAGCCGGTAAGTAGTTTAAGCGATTTGTAAATTATAATCAGGGCGCCAGTCTTTTTATTTCCCAATTATTATCACCCGTTTTTACATATAATAATCTGTCGTGCAAACGATTGCTCCTGCCTTGCCAAAATTCAATTTCTGTTGCCGTTAATTTATATCCGCCCCAGTGCGCAGGCCGTTTAATATCACCTTTTAATTGCACTTCAATTAATCGTTGTTCAAGCCATGCTCTGCTTTCAATTTCACTGCTCTGCGGAGAAATTACAGCACCGGCCTGACTGCCAACCGGACGAGAATAAAAATACTCATCACTTTCTTTTTCCGAAATTTTTTCTATGGTTCCGCTGATGCGAATTTGTCGTTCGAGTGGTCCCCACCAAAAATTTAAACACGCATGCGGATTTATTGCAAGATCATGTCCTTTTTTACTATTGTAATTCGTAAAAAAAACAAATCCTGTCGAATCAAATTCTTTTAATAATACAACACGTGATGAAGGTTTACCATTTACATCCACTGTAGCTAATACCATTGCATTCGGCTCTTCAATTCCCGCTTTTCCGGCCGCTTCAAACCAAAATGCAAATTGCTGCATTGCCGATGGATAAACACCACCAATATCTAATGCACCGCGCTGATAATCCTCGCGCATATGATGTAAATTGCCTTCTGTAGGTTCCATAATTGTTAATTAAGGTGAAATTACACGCAAATTTTACAAATTATTTCATAACTAATCATAACTTGCGTCATTATTCGTTAAAGAATTAATGTTTACACACAAGTGCATATTGTTCTGCTTAATTATGGTTGCGTTGTTTACCTGCACAACACAAAACGCTCAGGCCCAGCAGGAATTAATTCAACTTTCCGGAATTGTAACCGATGCCGAAACCATGTTTCCACTTTCTTATGCAACCGTTTCGGTGCCCAATGAAATGCGCGGCGTAAATGCATCAGTAGAAGGATTTTTTTCCATTGTGGTAAAACGCAGCGATACTTTGCAATTTAGTGCAATTGGTTATAAACCAAAGTTATATATTGTGCCCGATTCCGGCACCGATGTTATCGAATCCATCGCTGTTAAACTGGCATCCGATACACTTACACTCGAGCAATTTGTTATTTATCCCTGGCCCAGTAAAGAAGATTTCCGCGAAGCATTTTTAGCCTATCAGGAAACCCAGCAATATGTGGTTGGCCCGCTGCCCGGCTTGCGTCGACCATGGGAAATTGATACTGTTCCCCAGGCCCCTTCTCCAATCATGAATCCGATTTCATTTTTTTACGACGAAGTGGTTAAACCCATACAATGGAAAAAGAAAAAAAGAAGTATGGTTGATAAGCTGCCCGAGTGGGAGTAACAATTTTACATCGCGTTTAAATACAATTATTTTTTTTGGGGGGAAAGGTACATACTTCGCCATAAAGTTCATTACTGCTTTTATTCACCGCAACGTTTTATATTCTATTTTTCGTCAGTAAAAATAACATACTGATGCTGCTTAGCACATGCTGAAGTTTGGTGACATCTATCATTCTTTTCTGTGCCAAGCATCACATTTGTTGCGTGCGGGTCACTTGTAGCTTTGTGATATAAATCATCAAACTATGACTCGTAAACGAATTCTAATAGCAGGTGCCGGTTCCGCCGGAACAATGATGGCGAATCACCTGAAACGTAAAGTCAATTTACACGAATGGCAAATCACTATAGTTGACGCAGCTACTACACATTATTACCAACCCGGATTTTTATTTCTTCCTTTTGGTATTTATGACGAAGCCGAAATTCAAAAACCGATAATTAAATATATTCCCGATGAAGTGGAATTTATTAATACCGGTATCGATAAAATTGATGCTGATCGGAATGTGGTGATATTAATTAATGGTGCTGAAATATTTTATGATATTTTAATTATTGCCTCCGGATGTAATATCGCTCCTGAAGAAACCGAAGGTATGAAAGGCAAATTGTGGCAAAAAAATGTCTTCGATTTTTATACTTTCGAAGGCGCAAAAGCCTTACACGATAAATTACAGGGATGGGAGGGAGGCAAACTGGCCATACACATTACCGAAATGCCAATTAAATGCCCTGTAGCACCATTGGAATTTGCATTTTTAGCCGACGATTTTTTCCGCCACAAACACATGCGCGATGAAGTAGAAATAACTTATATCACTCCATTGAGCGGCGCATTTACAAAACCTTTCGCAGCTAAAAAACTGGCCCATTTAATTGAAGAAAAAAATATTAAACTGGTTACCGATTTTAATGTGGAACGCATCGATAATGACACCAAAAAAATTATCGACTACGGTGGACAAGAAGTGGAATTTGATCTTCTGGTAACTGTTCCTTTAAATAAAGGTGCTGCATTTATTGAACGCTCCGGTTTTGGTGACGATTTAAATTATGTGCCTACCAATAAATTCACTTTACAAACAACCGTAAAGGATAACATTTTTGCAATTGGTGATGCAACTAGTTTACCGGCTTCTAAAGCAGGTTCTGTTGCACACTTTGAGTCAGAAATTCTCACTGAAAATATTTTACACTATATAAAAGGCGAAGAATTAAAAGCCCATTTCGACGGACATGCAAATTGTTTTATTGAAACAGGCAATCACAAAGCATTATTAATCGATTTTAATTACGACCAGGAACCTGTAGACGGAACATTCCCTTTTGCCGGCATCGGACCAATGTCGTTAATGGAAGAAACTATGCTCAACCACATGGGTAAACTCGGTTTTAAATGGATTTACTGGAATGTGCTTATGCATGGACGTGCTATACCATTTATTCATCCCGGTATGCAAAAAAGTGGTAAACATATTGTTCCCGCAGAATAAAAATTTTTCACAAACAAAAATAATATTATGGAAAAGCTGATTAACGGAATTTCAATCAAAGTAAATGAGGAAGGCTACCTCACCGACTTTGCGCAATGGGATAAATCTATTGCCGAAACAATTGCCCAACAGGAAAATGTAGGTGATTTAACACCAAAACATTGGGAAGTATTAAATTTTATTCAGGACCAATACAAAAAAAATGTGCCTTTAACTATTCGTAAAATAGGTGCAAGTGGAGTAACTGATATAAAAGAATTTTACGCTTTATTTCCCAACGGGCCACTAAAAAAAGCAGCTAAAATTGCCGGCATTCCAAAACCAGTCGGTTGTATTTAATTCACTTTTAAAAATAATTGTATGGAAGATATTTTAATGAAAGAAGCTCCTGCCGTAAACGGAGTTGAGCAAAAAGAACCCATTAAAAAAATGTGTTTTATTTTATCTAAAGCCGGACTCGAAAGTGTTTATGCCTGTTTTATTATGGCAAATGGCGCACGTATGGAAGGTATTGAAGCCGAAATATTTTTTACCTTTTTTGGTTTAGATGCCGTACACAAAAAACGCCTCGAACATTTACATATTGCCACAGTTGGAAATCCGGGCATGCATATTCCAACATTTTTAGGTGGTTTACCTGGAATGGAAACTTATGCATCACGCATGATGCGCAAACAAATGGAAGCAATGGATCTGCCAACAGTACATGAATTTCTCGATATTTTATCCGCTTCGGGTGTTCAAATGTACGGCTGCAAACTCGCTGCCGATATGTTTAAAATTACTAAAGACGATTTATACGAAGGTATCGACAGTATCATCACCGTCGGCGATTTTTATAAACACGCAGAGGGTGAAGGTGTACACATGATTTTTGTTTGATGATTAATATGCTGTAAGCAAAAGGCCGGTTTAACCGGCCTTCTTTTTGTAGATTGGTTGCCAGGTGTGATTTTTTTAATACATTATAAATTTATATATGTTTAACTAAAATTTGTATTGTTTAGTAAAAATTGAATAAATTTGAAAACAAAATTTATATTGGCGATTTACAAAGTGGATTTTATATTTTGCAAATTACCTTAAAATCAAAAAAAATAATTACTGAAAAAATAATTATAGAAAACTAAACGCATGTATAAATTATTATTTCTGAGCATTGCAGCTTTGTTGGGCTGCAATGCTTTTACACAATCATATAGTAATAATTGGGTTTTTGGTGATAGTGCGGGATTAAATTTCTCCACTGCGATACCTATGTCATTTGCTTCAAATATATTGTCCTATGAAGCTTGCGCATCAATTTCCGATTTTAGCGGCAATTTACTTTTTTATACTAATGGAGAAAAAGTTTGGGATAAGAATAATAATGTTATGCCCAATGGCGATTCTCTTAATATTGGTGGTTTTAACCCTGGTTATCCGTCAAGTACTACTCAAGGTGTCACAATTTTGCCAATGCCAGGTGCGGAAAATATTTTTTATATTTTTCAATTGCAAAGTAAATCAGATCCTCCAAATTACGGTTTAGAATATAGTAAGGTTGATATGACAATGAATGATGGTTTTGGAGATGTTGTTGAAAAAAATATTGATGTTTTTACAGGTTATTTAAATGAAAAAATGCAAGCTGTGAAACACGCAAACGGCAGAGATTGGTGGTTAACAACAATGCAACTAAGCACAAATGATACTACCTTATGTTTAGCAACGTTTTTAATTACAGCAGATACGATTGAAGGCCCTTTTATTCAATGTTTTACAGAATTGCCTGACGTAGGTTCTACAAATGTTGGGGCTACAGGTCAAATGAAGTTTTCTTATCAAGGAAATAAGTTATTATTTACAAGAGGAATTATGTTTCTCGTTTTTGATTTTGATCGTTGTTCCGGTGAATTTTCAAATTTGATGGAAATAATGCATAATGACAAAGGTTTGTATGGCTGCGAATTTTCTAAAGACGCACGAATTGTATATTTTACGGAATATGCTAATATCGAAGGTGGTAACAGAATTATTCAATATTGTATTTCCTGTGGGGTTCCAGTTGAAGAAACAAAACAAATTATCTATGAAGGCATGGAATTGGATCATGCAATTGGTCAACTGCAACTTGGATTAGATGGTAAAATATATGCCCTACATATAAATACAATTACGCCGATCATGAACAAACCTACTTTAATACAAGGTTAAGTGTAATAAATAATCCAAACACAACTGGCCTAAGTTGCAATTTTGACACACTTAGTATTATTTTAAATTATGGAAGATGCACGTATACCCTCCCTAACATGCCCAACTACAACCTCGGCCCCCTCGCAGGCAGTGAGTGTGATACATTACAGATTGCGGTAAATAATATTTTACCAAAGGCAGCATTTTTAATTTACCCCAACCCGGCAAGTGACAATATTTATTTTAAATTTTCAGATAATAATTTGTCACCTATTAATATTAATAATATCACCATAAATGATGCAACAGGTCGGATAGTAAAATAATTTCTAAATTGGAAGACAATTCAATTTATGTGGGCGATTTACAGGCTGGATTATATATTGTCCATATTTCGACTACAAATAATAAATCTTTTTTAAGTAAGTTAATTATAGAAAAATAATATTGTAGACTGCAATTTAAGATAAAGGTTTATAGGGTTATTAATCCATACTCTTTCATCATTAAAACTTTAAACCCTTCCCAGCCTTCTCCCTTATCAAGTAATATTTTTGCCTGCAATTCAATTTCATTCCAGTTCATGTGATGTCGCATGGCATGAGCAATTGATTCAACTTCTGCTTTATCAGGATGTTTTGCAAATACACCTAACTGCCCTAAATTATTGCCGGTTAATACGGAAGAATTTCTGATATATTCCGGTAATTTATCAATGCCAAGCGCAGAGCCGTCTTTAGGCTGAGGTAAAACAAATATCGATTCAGGAATAACCCTGCAATAATATTCACCACCCATACGCGCTACTAAATCCATTTTATAAGGGTCAGGTCTGCCATTTTCGTCTAATATTGATTCATCAATATGCATCAACACAATTTCGCAAATAATAATGTTACCTGCTCCACCATTAGTGCCGGTATGAATAATATCCCGCACTTTACATTCCATTTGCACAATACTTTCTTTTACACGAAATGGTTTTACCATTTCAGATGCAATAGGCGTAAAGCCTGCTTTTTCAAATTCATTTACACCCTTTGGATAAGCTGAACTGGCTAAACTCATTTGTTGCACAATCGGGTAGTTTACAATATTAATTACTACCTCTTTAATTGCTTCTGCATTATCTAATGTATGTTTGGTGGTATTATCTCTGCCACTTCTGGCCGGTGAAAAAATTACCATCGGCGGATTGCTGCCAATGGCATTAAAAAAACTAAATGGCGCTAAATTCATATTTCCCTCAGCATCAATAGTACTCGCAAAAGCAATTGGTCGTGGTGAAATACTGCCTAACATGTATTGATGCATTTTAGGCATTGGCGTAAGCGCCGGGTCAATTTTCAACATAATTTATTTTATTGTTTGAATGCGGGTAATATTTTATTGCGTACTTCTCCAAAACCAATGCGTACATTATTTTTTTCGCACCAGGCTTTAATAAATACGGTATCATAATCGTTAATAAATTTACGTGCACTGCCATCGCTCATGGTTAATGGATTTGCTCCGCGCCAGGTTAATTCCATCATACTGCCAAACGAATTTGGTTCATTACCGCTAATGGTTCCTGAAGCATAAATATCTGCAGCACGCACATTACAACCATTAATTGTTTGATGCGCTAATTGTTGCGCCATATTCCAATACATATATTTATAATTGGAATCAGAAACTAAAGTTGGTTCAGCAAACTCCGGCTGAATATAAACCTGTAAATGAATATCAATATTTTTATCGCCGGTAAATTTTAAATAATCCAAAACTTCAGGTTCCTGTTTTTCACCCGGAATTCTGAATGGCTCTAATGCATCTAATGTTACTACCCACGGAGAAATTGAGGAAGCAAAGTTTTTAGATAAAAATGGACCAAGCGGAACATATTCCCAACGTTGAATATCACGCGCACTCCAGTCGTTAAATATCACCATGCCAAAAATAAAATCATCAGCTTCCTCTGTCGTAATATTTAATCCCTGCATTTTGCCTTCATGCGTAATAAATGCCATCTCCAATTCAAAATCCAGTTGTTCCGTTGCTTTAAATTGTGGTGCATCGCCATCTTTATAAATAATTTGACCCTTCGGTCTTCGTATCTCCGTTCCTGTTGCTACTATTGATGAACATCTTCCATGATAACCTATTGGCATATGTTTCCAATTTGGTAACAAAGGATTGTCGGGACGAAACATTTTTCCAATATTAGTGGCATGTTGTATACTGGAATAAAAATCGGTGTAATCGCCCGGTTCAATGGGCAATAACATTTGAACATCCTCCATCGGTAATAAATATTTACCGTAAACATGTTCTTTATTTTTTAAGGCAACAGTATCTTGTTGCAGCAATATAGAAATGGCATGACGTAATGCACGAATTTTATATTTGCCGGTTTTAATCAGTGCATTTAAGTTATTACTTCTAAATGCTTCATCTGGAATTAATAAAGCGCCAAAAAAGTCAGCCTGTTGCAAAGCATATAAATCAAGTACAAAATTTCCAATGGCCACCCCAACACGCGGATGCTGGTCGCCTTTTTGAAAAACGCCAAATGGCAGGTTTTGTATTGGGAAATCACTACCGGCCTCCACCGGCACCCAGCTCGTTAATTTCGGGTCGTTTGCCTCAATCATCGTGATAATATTAATTTTTTGCAAAAATACAACAACAGCACTGCATCAAAGGTGATAAGGTTACCTAAAACACTAATTTTTAGGTGCATTTGTTCTTCAATTCCCAAAGACAAAAAGCATCTGCCCCTTTATCTTCCATATTCCTTAGCGACCCTTCGCGGCCTTCGTTCCTTCGTGGTAAAAAAACACATTTCAAGAAAACAAGCGGCATTTACTGGGTTATTATACTTTAATTTGCATCCCAACCTATTTTATCTCGTATAAAACCCACCCTTCACTAAATATTTTCAACTCCCGCATGTTTCCCGTCTCTTTACATAAATTGAAGTTATGCATAGGTCGCAATCCCGCAAATTGTTTACCGAATGCAGGTTCATTAAATAATACATAAACATTATGTAATTGAGCGGTGTCAATATCTACATTAAATAAATTCACCACATCACTTTCAGGTAAATACGCTGAAACAGCACCATCAATACCCATGGTATAAATCGTTTTTTGGGGCAGATTTTTCAGGTGTTGTGTTATTTCCACTTCTGTTTTATGCATGGTGTGGGTTGCACGAAAACCCATTGAAAAAAGTAAAATTTGCAGGCATGCAACCGGCATCGCCCAATAAAACAAATATTTCTTTCCTAACGCACTGCGCTCCAGCCAATTGTTAAAAGGCAGAAAATATAAAAACAACACCAATGGGAATGCAAATAATAAATAGCGATTGTTCTGGTATGGATTACAGCCAATAAACAACGAATACAAAACAAGCACAATTACAATCACCGCAAAATCGGCTGTTCTGTTTTCCTTTCTGCGTAATCCCCACAGCAAAATAATCCCACAAAAAATAAATGCAGGATGAAATAAATGATAAAATACAAATACAATGTTAGGAAATGGATATTGCTGCACACCATCCAAATTCATAAAATTGTTTTTAAATAAATTTATAAGCCGGAACTGCTCAGCAAAAAAATGATACGATAAGTCTGCGCCTTCAGAATTGATATTCCAGAAAAAAATCCGTTGACGAATAAGATAATCCGGGACCGTTGTTACTAAAATAACGATTACAACACCAAATAATAATACGTATTTTTTTTCGCGGATAATCGTTTTTAAACATACCCACGCCGGCAACAATAACAAAACAACTGCGGGATAACGGGTGGCTACTGCCAAGCCGGCAAATAACGCTGTAAGCCACAATGCAATTGGTTTCCGGTTGATTGAAAACCGCAAACTGAAATAATAAGTAGCCAGCCAAAAAGTAATACACAACATATCACTCATGGCAATTATACTAAACCGTAAAACATAAGGAGATAATACAAAAAACAGTAAAATATAAAGTAATCGGTAACGGTTATCTGATGTGAGCAGCGTAATTATTTTTGATATCAATACAATCGCAAAAAATGTTGCTAAAATCGATACTAACTGCATCACCAAAAAAGTATCGGGAATAAAAAAGTTGAACAATGAACAAACTACCGGATACATGATTGGATATACCGTGTAATCAGGTTGTGTTCCGGTTGAATAAAATAAATTCAGCGAGCGCGTTATATGCAGATATTCATAACTATCTTGTCCGTAAAAGCCATTAAATCCATAATAAACTATCAGTACCGTTTGTAATACTAATGTTAAAATACAGGTAGTAAATAATGGATTTTTTTTAGCAAATGCAATCACGACTTTACCTTGAGCAGGTAAATATACTTATAATCTTAAATCTTCATCGTCATCGTTCAGTTTTGCCGATTGCGCAAACTGTTTTTTAAGCTCTTCCTTTTTGTATTGCCGTTGCATAATAAGTTCAGCGAGAATTACCGGAGCCTCATCAGGTAGGTGCTTACCGAGCAGTGTTTTTGCTTTTTCTTCATCCACATCTATACGATAAAGAATCCACACCAACTTTTCAAAATTATGATCTATCAGAAAAGTGATGATTTCAATAAGCGATTGCTTAAAAGCGGATTCAGTTTCCACTTCCATCATGCGATCGGTTACCTCAAGGTCACATATTTCGGCAATTTCCGATAATGTGTTTTGCATCCAGTTTTCAGTTCTAATCATAGTGTTTGTTTCCCCGACTTATTCTTAGTTAAATATCATGCCATTTTTTCCATAACACCCGTTCCAAATAGTGCAAAATCGTATTTTACAGGATCTTTTGCATCAAATTGTTTTAAATTTTCTGTTAATTCTAATGCAGACTGCCAATCTGTTTGCTTGCGTTGTAACAAATTTAGATTTCTTGCAATTCTGTCCACATGCACGTCCAGCGGGCATATCAACTGATGTGGCTGCAATTGCTTCCAGCATCCAAAATCTACACCTGTATTATCCTGACGCACCATCCAACGCAAAAACATATTCAGTCGTTTACAAGTGCTATTTGATGCAGGTGAAGGCACATGTTTGCGTGTTCGGCGCGGTGAATTTTCATCAAAAAAGAAATTATTGTGGAAATAAATGAGCATTTTTTCTACACTTGGCTCATTTTCATAACCGGGACATAAAAAAGCCGTTTCTAAACTCTGCGTGTGCGCATATACATGTTTGAAGAAATAAATGAAATACAGAGTATCCGTAAAATTAAACGTGCGGTGTTTAAAATCCGCAAATCGTTTTAAATCAGTTTCTTTATGATTCACTATAAAATCATAAGGCGCATTGTCCATTAACCGGAATAATTCAACCGATTTATTAATAATAGTCTTGCGCTGACCCCAGGCAAACATAGCTGTCCAGAATCCGGTAATTTCGATATCCTGTAATTTAGTAAACCGATGTGGAATACAAATTGGATCGTTAGCAATAAAGTCGGTATGATTATATAACGTTACCTTTTCATTCAGCAATTTTTCTAATTGCTTAAAATCTTTGCGGGAAAATTTAGTTTGGTTTGGTTGGGGCATCGAATCCTCCGTTCTCTGAAATTACTTCCTGTGTAACAGCAACTTGTTTTTGTTTAGCATGCGGATTGGCTTTGTGCAAACGAATTGAACGACGGCTAAACCAAATGCCAAATATTAATGAAGCAACTGCGCCGAGATATAAACCCATCATATAATTCTGGAATAAAAAGAAATCATAAAAGCCATGTAATATCGTCGCCATTAAAAATCCGCGAAACATCAAAGCCTTTTCATTTTTATGATTGAATTTGGCTAAACCAACGTAATATCCCATCACAGCAGCAAAAGTTGCATGCGCCGGAACAGCTGTCACAGCGCGAATACCGGCAGTAGCCCATGATGACCCTAATGCACCGCTGTCAAAAACATACATTAAGTTTTCAATTGTAGCGAAACCCATCCCAACCATCACTGCATAAATAATGCCGTCGTAAGGTTCGTTAAAGGAAGGTTTTTTATAAGCGTAATATCTTAAAAATAAATATTTTGAAAATTCTTCACTGGCTGCAATAATCAGGAATGTATAAATGGCAACAGAAATTAACGATGTCCCATTAGCACCCGGCACTACATTCGGTAAAATTGTTTCTAAAATAATTGCTGGTAACACACTAAAACATCCTGCTAAAAAACATACTAATAAAACACCAAATGGCTCACGGTCATGTTTATCTTTTGAATAAAAATAAATAATAATTGCCAACGCCGGACCTAATGCTAATGCAAGTAATGCCAAATTCATTTTATAGTGTTTTTCAAATTATTACAAATAGTATTAACCAATTGCAGTCTGTAAATCAGTAATCAAATCCTCAACATCTTCAACACCTACACTCAATCTGATTAACGAATCTACTAATCCATTTTTTAATCGTTCCTCTTTTGGAATAGACGCATGTGTCATACTTGCAGGGTGACCAATTAAACTTTCTACGCCGCCTAAACTTTCTGCCAGTGAAAATAAATGTGTAGCTGATAATATTCTCGTTGCTTCTGCAAAATCATCTCCTTTTAATGTAAATGATACCATTGCACCGAACATACGCATTTGTTTTTTGGCAATTTCATGATTTGGATGATCAGGAAATCCAGGCCAGTAAACCTTTTCAATTTTTGGATGATTGCGTAAAAATTGAGCAATTGTTGCTGCATTTTCACAACTGCGTTGCACACGAAGATGTAATGTTTTTATACCACGTAAAATTAAAAAACAATCCTGCGGCCCCGGAACAGCACCTGTTGCATTTTGAATAAAATATAATTGATCGGCAAGTGCTTTATCTCTAACAATAACACAGCCATGTATAACATCACTGTGTCCGCCTAAATATTTTGTTGCAGAGTGAACAACAATATCTGCCCCTAAATCGAGGGGATTTTGCAAATAGGGTGAAGCAAAAGTATTATCTACACAAACTAAAACATTGTGTTTTTTAGCGATAGCACAAATAGCCTCAATATCAACAATACTCAACATAGGATTGGTTGGTGTTTCAATCCATATCAATTTAGTATTCGAATTAATTAACGGCTCCAGGTTGCTCGGATTAGTTAAATCCGCAAAATGAAACTGCATACCAAAACGTGCATATACTTTGGTAAATGCGCGATAAGTACCACCATATAAATCATTCATGGCAATTACTTCATCACCTTTACTCAGTAATTTAATAATCCCGTCGGTTGCAGCAAGCCCGCTCGAAAAACAAATTCCAAAATTTCCGTTTTCCAGCGCCGCAAGATTTTTCTGCAACGCATCACGTGTAGGATTTTGTGTACGTGCATACTCATACCCCTTATGATCACCCGGCGCATTTTGCACATAAGTACTCGTTTGAAATATCGGCGTCATTATCGCCCCTGTACTAGGATCCGGCTCAATTCCGGCATGAATTACCTTGGTATTAAATTTCATTGATTCTCGGTTTAATTAGCAAATTAGCTGATTAGCAAATTAGCTAATGGTGTAGCTGCGCTACCTTTTAGTAGCTGCGCTTTGATTATGTTAAAATAAAAATGAAAATATTGTTTTAATATAATTTTTTTGATGTCGAAATGATTTTATTAATTATTTTTTGAATTTCAGTTAGTTGATTTAACAATGATGTTGTTTCAGGATAATGTTTTGAATGTTGAGCAAGTAAAAGCCAATATTCAGCCTCATCAGCTTCTTTGGCAGCAATTTTAAATTTATAAGTTGAGTTATCATTTATTTCCGCGCTTAAGCGTTTATCAAACGTATTAACACTTTCCACAAAAATAAAATACGTTATTCCATTAATCTTACCTGTTCAAGTCCCTCAAATTCATTCATCACGCCCTTCTAAATGCTAATCTGCTAATCAGCTAATTCGCTAATCAAAACGTATGCACAACCAACCCACTTCTCAACTTCGGTTCAAACCAAGTCGATTTCGGAGGCATCACATTTCCACTATCAGCAATATTAATCAACTGCTGAATAGAAACAGGATATAAACTTATAGCCAACTGCATTTCACCGCTGTTAACACGTTTTTCTAATTCACCTAATCCGCGAATACCGCCAACAAAATCAATTCTTTTATCAGTACGTTGATCTTTTATTCCTAAAATCGGATCTAAAATATGATTCGACATTATAGTTACATCTAAAACATCAATTGGGTCGTTATCGTTATACGTTCCCGGTTTGGCAGTTAATTTATACCATGTTTTATTTAAATATAAACCGAACGTATGTAATGCTTCAGGCTTGTAGATACTATCGCGTTTTTCAACAGTGAAATTACTTTCCAATGCACCTAAAATAGCTTCAGGTGTATGGCCATTTAAATCTTTCACCACACGATTATAATCCATAATCATTAACTGACTGGCAGGAAAAATTACACTTAAAAAGAAATTATATTCTTCGTTGCCGGTATGGTTCGGATTTTTATCGCCTATTGCTTTTCCAACTTTTGCGCTTGATGCACTTCTGTGGTGACCATCTGCTATGTAAGTAAAAGGCACTTTTGTTTGGAATAAATCAGTTAATGCAGTTACATCTTTTGGACTGTCAATTAACCAAAAAGTATGTTGAATGCCATCTTCCGCAGTAAAATCGTAAACAGGTGATGTTGTGGTTACTATCGTATTAATAATAGCATCAATTTCTGCTACATCAGGGTAAGTTAAAAATACCGGTTCAGGATGGCATTGTAATTCAGCCATGTGACGAATACGGTCGTTTTCTTTTTCCGGACGGGTATATTCGTGTTTTTTAATAATATCATTAAAATAATCTTCGATAGATGAATTTGCAACGAGCCCAACCTGTGCATGTCCGTTCATGATTTGACGGTAAGCATACATATTTGGCGTTGCATCCATATTAAAAGTACCATTCGATTGAAATTTTTTCCAGTTTTCAACCGCTTTAGCATAAACTGCATCAGCATAATGGTCAATATCTTCGGGAAGATCAATTTCTGGTTTACAAACATGTAAAAAGGAGATATCGTTGCCGGCAGCTTCTTCGCGGGCTTCTTCACTGTTTAATACATCATACGGGCGACTAGCCACTTTAGCTGCTTGTTCGGGCTTTGGTCTCCAACCATTAAAAGATCTGATAATTGCCATAGTTATTTTTTGCGCAAAGATAGTAAGTGTTTTGGCTTTTTAAACCCAATTTGAGCCGTTGTAACGGTGTTGTGGATTATTTAAGACATAAACTTTAACCCACGTTAACAAGAATATCGCCATCGGTTTCACGGGAATATTGAAAATTGTAGTAATTTTAACAACAAAATAATAAAGCAAATTATGAAGAAACTTTACAAAACATCCAGAAACACAAGATTAAAAGCCTATTCAGCAGCCGCTCTGGCATTAACAGCCGGTGCCTCTTCAGTTGATGCAACAATCGTTTATAACGATATTGAAGACATCACAATAGGCGTAGATGAAATGTTTGACCTCGACATTGATGGCGACGGTTCACTTGATTTTCACTTCAGAGCAGGTTCAGCTACAGGTTCAAGTGGAACTTGGTCATTTGGTTCTGTATTCGGAAATGCTACATCTTATACTGTAGGTAACTCCGGAAATCAATTAATAGGATATGTTGGTGCTTATTATAATTATGGTAGTGCATTGGATGCAGGCGACAATATTGGCCCTGATGGACCATGGTTAAGTTATCCAAGTTACGGTAATACAGCAGTGATTGCTTCTAATTTTTACGGTGTAACATATGGTGCATTCCCTGGTCAAGGCGAAAAATTCCTTGGTTTTAAATTTGTTTCAGGCGGAACTAACCACTACGGTTGGATGCGTGTTGTAGCTGATGTTAATCCGGTAACTATCACTGTTATGGATTATGCATATGATAATACTGCTGATGCAGAAATTGAAGCAGGTGCTACTATAAGCATTGCTGTTAATGAATTAGCCGCAGGTGCAGTTAATATTTATAGCTTCAATAGTGCTGTAACCATCGTTAATAACGCCGGTTTACAAAATGCAAATGCAATTGTAACTGATTTAACAGGAAAACAAGTTGCTTCCGTTCAATTAAATAACGGAACAAATCAAATTGATTTATCGCAATTTGCTACCGGTAATTACCTTGTAAATATTACCAGTGCTGAAGGTAATACAGCTAAACAAGTGTTTATTCAATAATTTATTCTGCAAAATAAAAAAGGCGTTCAATTAATTTTGAACGCCTTTTTTTGGGTTATAATTAAATTAATTTACTCTGAAAGTGTCAATACCTTTATCCAGAAAATCAATTATTTGTTTAGCTGCAGCAATACCTGCATTTACATTTGCCTCTTCTGTTTGAGCGCCCATTTTTTTGGCGGGATAAAAAATTCTCTTTGCATACTGCTCTTTAAAAGATGATTCTAATTTCGGAACAAAATCAGTTACATAAGTAATATCATTGCGTTCACCCATCAATTTTATTAAATCATCTTCATTAACAACATCCAAACGTGCAGTATTAACAAGCATACCGTTTTTTGGTAATAATTTTAATAGATGATAATTAATTACACCTTTTGTTTCAGATGTTGATGGAATATGCAGCGATACATATTCGCAATGTTCAAAAATGTCCTCAAAACTATTTGCCGGCGTAACACCATCAATTTGAAGTGCAAGGCGGTCCATATTTCTTTTATAAGCAAATACTTCCATTCCAAAGCCGCGACCAATTTGCGACATATATCTTCCAATATTGCCATAGCCGATAATACCCAGTTTTTTTCCGCGCAACTCTGTTCCTGAACTGCCACTGAATTGTTTTCTTGCCATATACAACATCATTCCAAACGCACATTCGGCAACGGCATTTGCATTTTGCCCCGGCGTATTCATGCAAACCACATTATTTGATGATGCAGCTGCAAGATCCAGATTGTCGAACCCTGCTCCGGCGCGAACTACTATTTTCAGGTCCGGCGCAGCATTAATTACTTCTGCATCAACTAAATCGCTGCGCACTATTATTGCATGCGCTTTTTTTGCAGCTTCTATAAAGGAAGATTTTTCTGTATAGTTTTCCAACAACTGCATTTCATGGCCGGCATTGGTAATTACCTGGTTAATTTTTGCAACGGCTTCTTTAGCAAACGGTTTTTCTGTTGCCAATAAAATAATACTCATAATTGGTATTTGGGTTTAAAAAATCGCCACCATATTTACTAGTGGTGGCGATAGTATAATTAATTAAGCTTTACGTTTTGCAAATTCATCCATCAGATTCACAAGGAATTGAACACTGTCAATACCCATTGCATTATAAATAGAAGCACGCATGCCGCCCACACTGCGGTGACCTGCAAGTCCTACACATTTATTCTCTTTGGCAAATTGTAAAAATTCAGGTTCCCATTCGCGGTTTTCCATAATGAAGTTTACATTCATCCAGCTACGATCTTCTTTAGCCACAGTGCCTTTAAATAAAGGGTTGTTGTCGATTGCACTATATAATAGGTCTGCTTTAGCTTTATTATCCGCTTCAATTTTAGCCAAGCCACGTTCCTTAATCCAACGCAGGGTCAACATCGTAACATAAATCGGGAAAACAGGCGGTGTATTAAACATACTGCCTTCTTTAATATGTGTTCTGTAATCCATCATGGTTGGAATCTGGCGATTAACCTTTCCGAGTAAACTTTCTTTAATAATAACCATGGTGACACCTGCAGGTCCGATATTTTTTTGTGCACCGGCATATATGAGGTCGAACTGACTGTAATCTAATTGGCGTGAAAACATATCGGAGCTCATATCTATTATATATGGAACCGGGCTTTTTGGAAACTGATGGTATTGAGAGCCATATATT